>JBGTEH010000177.1:0-15643 GCA_041747915.1 Ilumatobacteraceae bacterium | reverse complement strand
GACTGGGTCGAGTCGTTCCCTGCCGACGACCCCGGCGCCACCTCGGCGAATGGCGACGTGGCGTTTCAGCTGTACTCGTCGGGTACGACGGGGCGCCCCAAGGGCGTGATGCTGAGCAATGACAATTTCTTCAGCCTGCTGCCGCTCGCCAAGGACATCTGGGAGCTGACACCGGATGCGGTCAACCTGATCGCGATGCCGCTGTTCCACATCGGCGGTGGTGGTTGGGCGGTCGCCGGCATGTACGAGGGGTGCACATCGGTGATCTTCCGTGAGCTCGATCCGGCTGCCCTCATCCGCACGATCGAACAGGAACGAATCACCCATGCGTTTCTCGTCCCCGCGGTGTTGCAGTTCATGTTGATGGTTCCGGGCGTCGCAGATGCGGACTACTCGAGCCTTCGTGTGTTCGTGTACGGGGCGTCGCCGATCAGTGAGGACGTGCTCGCCCGTTGTGTCGAGATGTTCGCGCCGTGCAAGTTCTGGCAGGCGTACGGCCTGACCGAAACGACCGGTGCCGTCGTGAACCTGCCGCCGGAGGATCACGACCCGGCCGGCGAGCATCCTCACCGCCTGAGGTCATGTGGACTTCCGGGGCCCGGTGTCGAGTTGCGCATCGTCGGCGACGGGGACGTCGAGTGTGAGGTCGGCGAGGTCGGCGAGATCTGGATCCGCTCGCCGCAGGTGATGATCGGCTACTGGAACCAGCCCGACGAGACGACCAAGTCGGTGACCGCGGACGGCTGGTTCAAGTCGGGTGACGCCGGCTATCTCGACAGCGACGGCTACCTCTACATCCACGACCGGGTGAAGGACATGATCGTGTCGGGCGGCGAGAACGTCTATCCGGCCGAGGTCGAGAACGTGCTGATGGGACACCCGGCGATCGCCGACGTGGCCGTGATCGGCGTTCCACACGAGAAGTGGGGTGAGACCGCCAAGGCGATCGTCGTGCGTGTTCCCGACATCGAGGTGACCGCGGCCGAGATCATCGCCTACGCGAAGGAGCGTCTGGCGACGTTCAAGTGCCCCACCAGCGTCGATTGGGCCGACATGCTCCCGCGCAATCCGAGCGGCAAGGTCCTCAAGAAAGACCTCCGCGAACCATTCTGGGTCGGCCACGAACGCCGCGTCGGCTGACCCCGCCCCAACCCCGCCCCAACCCGCCCCTCCCGCCGCCCTCCATTCCCGAAAAATGCGCTCTCGTGCCCGCTGAGCGAGCACATCAGCGCAGGTTTCGGGTGTTTCGGGTGATTTCGGAGGTAGATGGCAGGTGACCGATGGTCCGGGCCGGTCGATCGTTCGTTCGTGAACGGGCGATAGCGTGGTTTGTCGTGTCCCCCCACGACCAGATCCTTCTCGAGGCGCCCGTCGACGCCGACGATGCCAGCCTCAGGCATCGCGCCGACATCCGCAACATGGCGATCGTGGCGCACGTCGATCACGGCAAGACCACCCTCGTCGATGCGATGTTGCACCAGTCGGGAGCGTTCCGAGCGAACGAAGACGTCGTCGAGCGGGTCATGGACTCCGGTGACCTCGAACGCGAGAAGGGAATCACCATCCTCGCCAAGAACACCTCGCTCGTGTGGAACGACCCGCGCAGCGGCGACGACATCACGCTGAACATCGTCGACACGCCCGGACACGCCGACTTCGGTGGCGAGGTCGAGCGGGCGCTCACCATGGTCGACGGAATCGTGCTGCTGGTCGACGCCGCCGAGGGCCCGCTTCCGCAGACTCGATTCGTTCTCCGCAAGGCGCTTGCTCGCAACCTGCCCGTGATCCTGGTGATCAACAAAGTCGATCGCGCCGATGCTCGCACCGCCGAGGTCATCGACGAGGTGTACGAGCTGTTCTTCGATCTCGACGCCAAGGAACACCAGGTCGAGTTCCCGATCGTCTACTGCTCTGGCCGCGACGGGTGGGCCACGCTCGACATCGACGAGGCCGAACGTCTCATCGCCGACGGCAAGGGCGACAAGAATCTGGCCGACCTCGTGGCGGTTCTCCTCGACCACATCCCGTCGCCCACGTACCACGAGGGCCGGCCGTTGCAGGCGTGGGTCACGAATCTCGACGCCTCGCCGTACCTCGGGCGCCTCGCCCTGCTGCGCGTGATGGAAGGCGAGATCAAGAAGGGCCAGTCAGTGGCGTGGTGCAAGCGTGACGGCACGGTCGCCCGCGCCAAGATCGCGGAGTTGTTCCTGACAGAACACCTCACTCGCGTGCCGGTCGATTCGGCCCGCCAGGGCGACCTCGTTGCGGTCGCCGGTATCGAGGAGATCTACATCGGCGAGACGCTCGCCGATCCCGACGACCCTCGTCCGCTGCCGGTGATCACCGTCGACGAACCGGCACTCTCGATGACCATCGGGATCAACACCTCGCCGCTGGCGGGACGCGAGGGCAAGAAGCTCACTGCCCGGCTCGTGAAGAACCGCCTCGACGCGGAATTGGTGGGCAACGTGAGCATCCGGGTGTTGCCGACCGAGCGTCCCGATGCATGGGAGGTGCAGGCCCGTGGCGAACTGCAGTTGGCGATTCTCGTCGAGCAGATGCGCCGCGAGGGCTTCGAGCTGAACGTCGGCAAGCCGGTGGTGCTCACGCACGAGGTCGACGGCAAGGTGCACGAGCCCGTCGAGCGAGTCACGATCGACGTGCCGAACGAGCACCTCGGTGCGGTCACACAGTTGCTGGCCACCCGCAAGGCTCGGATGCAGAACATGGGCGGGACCGGTTGGGTGCGCCTCGACTACCTCGTTCCGGCACGTGGCCTCATCGGCTTCCGTACCGAATTCCTCACCGAGACGCGTGGCACCGGTGTGATCAGTCACACCTTCGAGGGCTACGAGCCGTGGGCAGGAGAGATCCGTTCGCGTCAGTCGGGCGTGCTGGTGGCCGACCGAATCGGACCGGCGACGACCTACGCCATGATGAACCTCCAGGACCGCGCCGCCATGATGGTCGGGCCGGGCACCGAGGTCTACTGCGGCATGATCGTCGGTGAGAACTCCCGCGCCGGCGACATGGACGTCAACATCTGTCGCGAGAAGAAGATGACCAACGTGCGCGCCGCATCGGCTGACGAGACGGTCAAGCTCACCCCGCACCGCGTGCTGTCGCTCGAAGGGGCGCTCGAGTTCATCGCCGACGACGAGTGCGTCGAGGTGACTCCGCTCAACATCCGCCTCCGCAAGGCCGACCTCGACCCCACCAATCGGGCCCGAGAAGCCAAACGTCGCTCCCAGTCCGCGTGATGTAACGCTGGTGTCTGACACCAGCGTTACGTCAGGGGCCGGTGACGACAGCGGTGTCGTGGAGGTCGATGGCTTCGTTGGCGTGCAGTCGCAGGCCTGGGGCCTCCCACTGCAGCACGCCGATGCGGCATCGCTCCCAACGATTGCCGTTCACGTCGCAGTCCGAGGCACCCCACTGCACGATGCATCCGCTGTCGCCGTCGCACACAGCATTCGCGTCGATCAGGGCCTGCGCGCCGCCGTCGACGTCGATGCCGCGCATCGTGTGGTTGACGAAGTTGCCGTGGACATGGGCTCCCTCCGTTCGCTCGAGGTGGACGCCCCACCAGCGGGCGGAGATGTTGTTTCCGCGCACCACGGTTCCGGTCGTATCAGAGATCCTGATCGCGCACAGGTGTCCCGCGAATTCGCTCGAGTCGACCTCGTGGCCGCTCCCGCCGATCAGGTGCACGCCGACGTCCCAACGCGTGCCGGACAGCTCACAGCGCGACACCGACACCCGATCGACGCCCTCGCCGATGATGCCGGTCGCGGCGGTGGCCCTCATGAGGACGCCGCTGGCGCGCACGATGATGTGACCGTCGATGCGGCAGCCGAGAACCGTCGCCGACGGACCGACGATCTCGACAGCCGCGCTCGGCACACCCGCCACCTGTTCGGGGCGGACCGTGACGCGGAGGTGTTCGAGGCGCGCCGCACCTCGAAGAGTCACCGCCGTCGCTCCACCGCCATCGATCACGGTGCGGTGCGCTCCGAGCCCCCGGATCACGACGCCGTCGGGCACGGTGACCGGCCCGACGTAGACTCCGTCGCCGAGCTGCACGATGTCGCCACCCGACACGTCGCGCATCAACGGGGACAATGCGATCGGCTCGCGAGGCTCGGGCTCGAAGAGAGCGCTCGGTCTTTCGGCCGGTGACTGCGTGATTCGATAGATGCAGACGTCGTCGACCCCGCGCGCCCTTCGGTCAGGGATCGCTCGGGGCAGGTCGAGGTGCAGCGCCCGGTCGTCCTGGTGGAACGAAATGCTGTCGCTGCCGCCGGCCGACGCGATTCGCTCGACTGCGTCGACACGGCACGCTCCGGCCGCGAGGGCATCGAAATGGGTGTGGCCGTCGACCGCGATCGCGTGAAGCACCCCCTCGATGTCGAGGTATCTCACGTGCTCGTCGCCCCAGGTCGTCCACGGCCGTGCCACGGCGAGCACCGGCTGGTACCGACGAATCCACCGGCCGGCATCACGCAGGGGTGCGGCCTGGAGATCTAGGATCGTGCCGTTCGCGTCGGGCCCGACGCCGAGCAGAAGGTGGCCGCCCTTCGCGACGACTTCGGTCAGCAGTCCGACGATCTCATAGCCGCTCAGATGATGTTCGGCGCGTTCCGCGCGATTGAGGCACACGCTCGATCCGAGCGCTCGGAACAGCTCCCACGGACCGTCCACGATGTCGTCGGGCGGGTCACGTTCGAACGTCCGCACTGTGTCCGGTCGCCCCGGCGGGCCGTCGTCGAGCGTCGCTCCCCACCGGTCGTTGATCACGACGTCGGTCTCGATCGCCCAGAGCCGCGCGAGCAGTTCGCCGATGAGCCGGCGTTCGAGTCCGTTGCCCGACTCGCCGTCGGTGCTCAGCATGCTCGATCCGTAGCGTTCGACGAGATCGATCACCTGGGGCTGCACGACCTCGTCGAGGTAGTCGTCGGGACTTCGGGTCTCGGCCCAGTCGAGCAGCGAGTAGGACGTGGCGAACACGATGTTGTTTCGTTCGCACGCGGCGGCGTACTCCGCGAGCACATTGCGTTGCGGCCCGGCCGTCATCGTCGTGCGATCGGTGTTCGGTGCATCCCACCAGGCCAATCCGTCGTGGTGTTTGCCGGCGAACACCGTGTACGTCGCACCCGAATCCACGACGAGGCGGGCCCACTCCTCGGCGTCGAATTCGTCGAAGGTGAGCAGCGGGAGGAAATCGTCGAAGGTGTCGATGTGACCCCACCGATCTCGATGGTGGGCAAGCACCTCCACCATCGGCCGGGGGTGCAGGCTCGCCCCGGAGACGTCGTCACCCATGTGGCTGCGATACCAGCCGGACGACTCGCCGATCGGTGACCACGCGGGAACGCTGGCGAGACTGGCATGAACGAACAACCCGAAGCGTCGTTCGCCCCACCACCTCGGCATGTCCATCGGATGCCAAGTGTCGCGCGTGGCGAGAATCTCGACGAACCGCGTGAAATCCGACACACGACTGGCGGTAGCTTTCCGCAGTGAAGTACGTGAAGGGGCTCGACGGATTGCGAGCGGTCGCCGTGATCGTGGTCGTGCTCTTCCACGCCGAGGTGCCGTACGTCGGCGGCGGATTCCTCGGCGTGTCGCTCTTCTTCACGCTCTCGGGATTTCTGATCACGACCTTGCTGCTGTCCGAACACGCGGAGACCGATGACATCTCGCTGCGCCGGTTCTACGGCCGGCGCGCTCGGCGACTGCTTCCTGCTGCGTACGCGTGCCTGTTGCTGGTGACGGCGTGGTCGGTGTGGTGGACGGTGGCGCAACAACGCGGGCTTCGTGGCGATGTGATTGCCGGTGTCGCGAACGTCGCCAACTGGCGCTTCGCCTTCGCGTCGAGCAGCTACCAGGATCTGTTCCTGGCGGCGCCGAGCCCGGTCGCCCACTTCTGGTCGCTGGCCATCGAGGAGCAGATCTATCTCATTCTGCCGATCGTGGTGCTGCTCGCACTGCGCCGGGGCCGCGTTGCTCTCGCTACCACGACGGGTGTCCTGCTGGCGGCGTCGGTGCTGTCCACGCTGCTCACGGCCGACCGTGACCTCGTGTACAACGGCACCCACACACGCGCCGCCGAACTGCTCGTCGGCGTCGCGCTGGCGCAGTGGATGTTCTATCGACGGTCGAGAACTTCCCCGCCCCGATCAGCAGTCCGTCACGATTTCGGCTGGGTCCCCGGCGTCGTTGCGATGGTCGCGTTCGGTGGCTTGGTGGTGGCGGCATCGGTTGACCAGGACTGGATCTACCGGGGCGGGCTCGTGGTCGTTGCAGTGGTGTCGGCGGTACTGATCTCCGCGGTGACTGCGGGGAGGTTCCCAGCGCGCGTGCTCGAAGTCAAGCCGTTGGTTGCGATCGGCACGGTCAGCTACGGCATCTACCTGTTTCACTGGCCTGTCTTTCTGCTGCTCGACGAGGGACGTACGGGTTGGAGTGGAGCGCCGTTGCTCGCGACGCGGCTCGCCGCCACCGCGCTGTTGACGGTCGTGTCGTACCGACTGCTCGAACAACCGATTCGCCTCCGCCGCGTCGGGCCTGAGAATCGGGTCGCCATTCGCGCATTCGGCCTGGTGGCCGTGGTCATCGTCGGCGCGGCCCTGATGGTGCGAGGTCCCGGCCTCACGCCCACGCAACGGCTGTTGGCCGTCGGCGAACAAGGTGTCGTCGAGTTCACCCCTCCGGTCGCCGCGCTCGACGCCGCCGCAGTGCTGCCGGCGGTCGATTCGACGAGCCCGCCGGCGCCACCGACGCCAACGGTGCCAGTGGTCCCGAGCATTCTGGTCCTCGGGACCGAACGATCGGCGCTCGACGTGCTGTCGGCGGTGAACGCCGAAGTGATCGACGGACTCCGGTCCGACCGGCCGATCTCGTCGGCGACATCAGCGGGCGCGACGCCGCTTGTCGGTTGGATCGACCGGCTCGTCGCGAATCACGATCCCGACGCAGTGGTGATTGCAGTGGGGGCGGCGGAGGATGCGGATGCTGGTGCGCAGTTACCGATCGTCGGGGCCGAATGGAAGGCCGCCGAACGCGAGATCCTCGCCGGCCTCGACGAGGCAGCGCGGATCGGAATGCCCGTCGTCTTCTACTACCCGACGGCGTCGCCCGGGCCCTTCGATGGCCACCTCGAGCGGCTCGCACTGATGCGGCCATGGCTCGGTGCGGTCGCGCGCACGCCGGCCGACCTCCTGAACGCCGTCGACATCGCGATGGCGCCGTCTCCGCCCGTTGTGGTGCCGGTCGATGCGGTGCGCGTCATGGTCATCGGTGACTCCACGTCGCTCAACATGGCCAAGGCGCTCAACGACGGCGGCGATGGTCGACTGTCGGTGATGTGGGCAGGAGCGAACGGCTGCCCCCTCGTGCCCATCGACGGGTTCCGCGTGTCGTCCGATGCGGAATGGTCGAGCCCGGTCTGCGAGGCATACGAGGACAAACTCCCTCCGCTCCTCGAACGGTTCGACCCCGACGCCGTACTCCTGGTGCTCGGTCCGACCGAACTCGCCGATCAACGGTACGCCGGGGATCCGAACCCTCACATCGCAGGTGACCCGACGTTCGCGGCGGCGCATGGGGACGCGCTTCGTGATCTGCTCGGCGTGCTCGACGACGAGGTGCCCCTCTTGATCGCCGACGCGCCGGCGGTGCGGGCGGGGTACTTCGCCAGCGTCGAGATGGCCGATCCGGACCGACTCGACAGCGTGAACGCCCTCGTCGTCGCAGCCGACGAACGGTCGACGCAGGTCGAGCGCTTCGACTACCGGGCGGCGCTCGAAGGTGCCGAAGCGATGTTCGGTTCGATTCGCAGCGATGGCGTGCACCCCGATGCGGCGCCGATGGAGAACCTGGCCCGCGATGTGTTCGTCCCCCAACTGCTCGACCAGCTCGCTCGCTGGCGGCTGTTGGTGGCCGCCGCGAGCTGAGTCGACCGTCGCCACCGCCCTCGGGCCCTTTCGATGGGTCGTCGCGACGCGCCGTCGCATAACGTGCGGCGCCATGAAACTGTCGATGATGATCAACTACTCGGGCGACTTCCATGCGGACGTCGACAAGGTCGTCGAGCTGGAGAAGGCCGGGCTCGACATGGTGTGGGTGCCGGAGGCGTACAGCTTCGACGCCGTGTCGCAGATGGGCTACCTGGCCGCGAAGACGTCGACGATCGAGATCGGCTCGGGAATCCTGAACGTGTTCTCGCGCACGGCGACATGCATGGCTCAGACCGCAGCCGGCCTCGACTTCGTCTCCGGCGGGCGGTTCACGCTCGGCCTCGGCGCCTCGGGTCCGCAGGTGATCGAGGGGTTCCACGGCGTGGCCTACGACAAGCCGATGCCGCGCATCCGCGACTACATCAACGTGTGTCGGATGACGTGGCGACGTGAGAAGGTGGTCTACGACGGACCGACGACCAAGATCCCGCTGCCCGAAGGCGAGGGCACGGGTCTCGGCAAGCCGCTGAAGCTGATCAATCACCCTGTACGGGAGAACATTCCGATCTTCTGGGCAAGCCTGATGGGGCAGTCGGTGAAGAACACGGCGAAGTACGCCGACGGATGGCTGCCGATCTTCTTCGATCCGGAGAAGTTCCACACGGTGTGGGGCGACGACCTCAAGGCCGGGCAGGCCGAGCGCGACCCTGAACTCGGTCAGCTCCAGATCTCCGCCGGCGGAATGGTCGCGATCGGCGACGAGTTGACCGGCGACGCGCGCAGTCGCATCCTCGACTACTCGCGGCCGAACACTGCGCTGTACGTCGGCGGAATGGGCGCTCGCGACCAGAACGTCTACAACACGATCTGCCAGCGCTACGGCTACGTCGACGAAGCCATCGAGATCCAGGATCTGTACCTGTCTGGCCAGAAGGAGGCGGCGGCTGCGGCTGTCCCCGCCGAGATGCTCGAGCACACCAACATCGTGGGTCCGGTCGGCTATGTGAAGGAACGGCTGGCCGCCTACAAGGAGGCCGGTGTGACGCACTTGTCGGTGAGCCCGGTCGGTGCCGATCCCGTAAAGACCATCGAACAGCTCCGCAACCTCCTCTGAACCTGAAACGCGGGGGTCAGACCCCAGCGTTTCAGGTCAGACCATGCCGCGCAGCCACCACAGGCTGAGGGCCCAGGACAGCGCGAGGACGATGAACGCGCCGAGTGCCCACTTCCAGCTCAGCTCGGTGACGATTTCGATTGGCTCGCCGATCGTCGTGCCGAGAGACTCCGCAATCTGGTCGTAGGCGGAAGCGAGTTCGTCGCCGCTTCGGGCCTCGAACGACTCGCCCCCGGTGGATTCGGCGACCTGTGCGAGTTCGTCGGGACGTACCGGGACCGCCACGACATCGCCGCTCACCGGGTCGACGATGCTCCCGCCGTCGGTTCCGAAGGCGATCGTGTACACGGGGATGCCGGCGTCGGCGGCGTCCTGGGTGCCCTCGGCGGTCGGGCGGCCGACCGTGGTTTCACCGTCGGTCAGCAGCACCATGACGCCCGGTGCCTGATCCGGATCGGCGTCGGGATCGGCAGAGTTGACGAGCAGACGCGTGCCGGCGGACAACGCCTCGCCGATCGCTGTCGATTCCGCGAGCTCGAGGTTGTCGATGCCGCGGTCCATCGCCGCGCGGTCGAGCGTGGGATCGACCTCGACGCTCACCGTGCCCGAGAACGACACCAGTCCGACCTCCACCCCGTCGTCGACCTCGGCGACGAAGTCACGTGCGGCGTCCTGCGCAGCCACGAACCGATCGGGGTCGACGTCGTCGGCCATCATCGACAGCGACACGTCGAACAGCACCAGAATCCGACCGTCGCTGCTGATGTTCTCGGTCGTGCGCTCGACAGGACGCGCAGTGGCCACCACTGCGGCGGCGAGTCCGATCAGCATCAGCAGTGCCACGACGTGTCGGCGCCAGCGCGGACGCTGGGGGGCGACCTTGTCGAGCAGGTCGACCTGGGTGAATCGAACCGTCGCCGTCCGGCGCCAGCGCAACACCACGAGATACGCGATGCCGAGCGCCACGACGGCGAGCAACAGCCACAGGCGTTCGGGTGCGAGGAAGTCGGAGCTCATCGTCGGATCCCGTCGCCGCGCACGGCCTGGATCCGCTTGCGCTGGGTGTGCTGGACGATGGAGCCGAGCCAGTCGCCGTCGGTCGACAGTTCGATGATGTCGGCGCCCGAGCGGCCAAGTGCGGTGGAGCGTCGTTCACGCTCGTGTGCCGCTGCCTCCGCGAAGTGTTGCTGCACCTTGGCCGTCACTCGCACCTCTCGGACCGCACCGGTCGACGGATCGACGACGTCGACCAGGCCGATCGGTGGGATGTCGTACTCGCGGGGATCGTGCACCGTGACCGCCAGCAGGTCGTGGCGAACGCTGAGTCGGGCGAGCGACGGCTGCCACGACTCGCCGGCGAAGTCGCTGATCACCGCGACGAATCCGCGGCGATCGGCGATCGCTCCCACCCGATCGAGAGCGCCGGCGAGATCGGCGTGTCCGAGCCCCTCGGATGCGGGCGGGGTGCTGAGCGTCGACAGCACGGCGCGCACCTGGTTGGCGCCCGAACGTGGTGGGATGGCGTGGATCGACGGACCGGCCACGAGCACGGCACCGAGGCGGTTCTGATTGCGTGCCGTCAGGAAACCGACGCACGCTGCCGCAGCGGTTGCCACGTGCGCCTTGTCGTTGGCGGTCGTGCCGAACTGCATCGTGGCCGAGACGTCGACCACGAGCCACGCTGTCAGATCGCGATCGGCGATCTGCTCTCGAACGTGGGTTTCGCGCGTGCGAGCGGTGATGTTCCAATCGATACGCCTGACGTCGTCGCCCGGTTGGTACAGGCGAGCTTCGCCTGGTTCGGATCCGTGCCCGGGCGTCAAACCCTGATGGTTGCCGTGCAACACGCCATCGAGACGCCCGTTGATCGTGAGTTCCAGCGTGCGCAGCAATTCGGCGACGGCCTCGGTCGGGGGACCCGCCGCCCACCCCGCACGCGCGCTGGGCGACGAGTGCCAGGTCGCCGCGCTGCCCCGGCCCTCCACGACTGCCGCGGCCTTCGGCGAGACGCTCGCCGGACCCAAGCCTGCCATGGGTCAGCTCGCCGGTTGAGCGTCGTTGGGCTTCGGCGAAACCCACGTCGCAGGGACGGTGGAGAGAACGCGCTGAACGACGTGATCGGGCGTGATGTCTCGAGCGAGTGCGTCGTAGGTGAGCAAGAGGCGGTGCCTCAAGACCTCGGGGGCCAGGTCGAACACGTCCTGCGGGGTCGCGTACGAACGTCCGCGCAGCAACGCCAAGGCGCGAGCTCCGCGCACGAGGTTCAGCGACGCGCGCGGGCTGGCCCCGAGACCGATCACCGTCGACAGATCAGCGAGCCCGAATCGCTCGGGAGTTCGCGTGCACTGCACGAGGTCGACCGCGTACTGCGACACCGATCGATCGACGAAGATCCGGTCGGCGCGTTCCTGCAGCACGATGAGTTCGTCGAGAGCGATGACCTGATCGGGCACCGGAGCCGTGATGCTCATCCGGTCGATGATCAACATCTCCTCATCCGGAGTCGGATAGTCGAGGACGATCTTCATCATGAATCTGTCGCGCTGAGCGTCAGGGAGCTGGTAGACGCCCTCGGACTCGATCGGGTTCTGGGTGGCGACCACGAAGAACGGATTGGGCACCTGGTGGGTGACCCCGCCGATGGTGACCTGTTGCTCTGCCATCACCTCGAGCAGCGCTGACTGGACCTTCGCCGGCGCCCTGTTGATCTCGTCGGTCAGCAGGAAGTTGACGAAGACAGGACCGAACTCGACATCGAACGACTCGGTGCTGCCTCGGTAGATGCGCGTGCCCGTGATGTCCGACGGCAGCAGATCGGGCGTGAACTGGATTCGCGCAAACGACCCGCCCACCACGTCGGCAAGGGTCTCGGCGGCCAGCGTTTTGGCAAGCCCGGGCACCGATTCCAACAGGCAGTGACCGCGACAGAGCACGCCCACGAGAAGTCGCTCGAGGAGGCGTGTCTGGCCGACCATCACCTTGCGCAACTCGAAGAAGATCTCCTCGAAGGTTTCGGCAGTCTGGCGTTCGTCCGGTCGTGGAGCGCCGGGCGCGCTGATCATGTCGCTCACAGGCCCCGACGGTACCGCGACGCTCGCAACCGCAGATGGCGTCCAGGTAGGAGTTCGGTGAGTCGATCGGACACCCGTGTGTCCCACACGGTCACGTTGGATGGCCCTGCGCTGTCATGATGGACCGTCGTGGAACTGGTCAGACGAAGCGACCTTCCGGGTCTGGTCGTCGTCGGATTCGCCGTGGTGTCTGCGTTCGCGCTCGACCGGGCGTTTGGAGTCTCCCCGCTCGTCGGCGGGGTGCTGCTCGGTGCGATCTTCGCGAACGTCGGCCTGCTGTCGGAGCGCTTCGTGCCGGGCGTCGATTTCGCTGCGAAGAGGCTCCTGCGGATCGGCATCGTGCTGCTCGGACTGCGCCTGTCGTTCGATCAGATGCGTGACCTGGGCCTGCAAGGCGTGCTGGCCGTGATGGTGGTTGTGCTCCTGACGTTCTTCGGCGTGCAGCTGCTCGCCCGCCTGATGGGGCTGTCGAGGGGTCTCGGCCTGCTGGTGGCGACCGGCTACTCGATCTGCGGGGCATCGGCCGTGGCGGCAATGGCACCGTTGTCGACCGCCGACGAGGAGGAGACGGCGTACGCAATCGGCCTCGTCACCCTGTGCGGCAGTCTGTCGATCCTGGTGCTGCCATTCCTCGGCAACCTCATGAACCTCAGCGACGTGACGTTCGGGGCGTGGGTCGGCGCTGGTGTTCACGACGTCGGGCAGGTGACCGCAACCGCATCGGCGTACTCCGAGGCCTCGTTGGCTCCGGCCACCCTCGTCAAGCTGACCAGGGTCATCATGCTCGCACCGATGGTGTTCGGTGTCGGTGTCGCCAGTCGCCGCCGTCGATTGGCGCAGCGTCGAGAACGCATCGATGAGGACGGCGTCGACGACATCGACGATCGCATCGACGGCGACGTCGACGGCGACGTCAAGGTTCCACTCGTGCCCCTTTTCGTGGCGGGGTTCCTGGGTGCGATCTGTTTGCGGGCCACCGGCTGGCTGTCGCCCCAGCAGCTGCTTCGGGCGAAGGACGCCGAGCAGATCTTCCTCACCGCCGGCATGTTCGGGTTGGGGGCGAGCGTGTTGGTGTCGCGGCTGCGACGCCTCGGTGGTCGACCCATGATCCTCGGGCTCGTGTCGTGGGGTCTCGTCGGAGGGGCCGCACTCATTGCGGCCGTTGCCATAACCTGACGACCGTGACCGACGCCACCGGTGACGACACCGTGCAACATCTCGCCGATGGCCTCGACATCGACGTCGAGCGCATCGAGGCCGAGGAGCGCGTCGCCGCGCATCGGCTGTCGATGATCGAGGCCGGTCGTCGCAAGGGCGGCATCCTCGGTGCGGCCGCGGCCGGAGCGATGATCGGGCTGCGCGACATCTACGAGGGACCGCCGCCCCAGGACGAGATCGTGATGGAGGTCGAATCATCCGGAGAGCCGACCGACATCGACGTCGACGGCATCTCGGGCACCGTCGACGATGTCGAGTACTGGGCACCGCCTCCGGGCAACTCCGACGGCTGACCGCCGCCGTCGTCAGACGTAGGCGCCGGGCTGCGCCAGAATTCGGCGGTGCCAACGGCTCGGCGTGAGCAGGAGCGCTCGGGGTTCGTCCTCGAACATCCAGCGGGCAAAGTTGCGCTTGCCCCACTCGCCGCTCGCGTCAACGACTCGGATCGCACCTCGGGCTCCCCACGTGGTGGCGAGCACTGTGCCGAGCGCACGCGACATTCGATGGTCGGCGACCAGATGATGCTGGACGTGGGCGCGGTACCGGCGGGTGGCGTCGTGGGGCCGGGTGGCCCCGGCGGTCAGGATCGCCTCGGCGGCGAGGCGTCCCGTGAGCAGCGCCTGACCGATGCCCTCTCCGGTCATCACGTCGGTTGCCATCGCGGCGTCGCCCGTGAACAGCACGCGGCCCGACGCGAGGATCGCCTCGTCGACGCGCGCCGGAATCGGCCATGCGGTGTGGCGCTGTTCGAGTTCGAACTCGGCGCCGAGCGCTTCGACGATGTGGGGTCGGGCAAGCAGATCGAGCCAGAGTTCCTTCATCTCATGACCTTTGCGCTCAGCGGAACGCAGCACACCGAATCCGATGTTGACCCGTCCGCCCGGAAGGGGGAACGACCACGCGTACCCGGGCAGGAGGTCGGGCTCGAACCAGACGTAGAGCTGTCGGCTCGCAGGACCCGTGACGTTGCGGGCGTACTGCCGGAATCCGTGCCACTCGCCGAGGTATCCGGCCTCGTTGTATCCCATGGCCTTGCGGACCGGGCTCCACATCCCGTCGGCGGCGACGACGTAGCGGGTGTCGATGCGAAGCCCATCGGCGTGCACGGTGACGTAGTCGGCGTACTCCGCGAGGCGATCGAAGCCGTGGCCGTCGCGCACGTCCGCGCCGTGGGCGCGAGCGAGGCTGACCAGTGCGTCGTCGAGTTGCAGCCTCGGCGCCACGGCCGCATAGGTGCCGACGTCGGGCAGTGACACGACAACCTCGCGGCCCGTCGGCGAACGCAGCGCGGCGCCGCCGACGTCGAACCAGTCGGTGATCGTGCCGGGGTCGAGTCCGAGATGATCGAGTTCGCGCAGCGCGAGTGTGGTGAGCCCGTCACCGCAGCACTTGTCGCGCGGGAACACGGCCTTGTCGATGACGATCACCGAACGGCCGGCTCGTCGCAGTTCGATGGCCGCCGCCGAGCCCGCCGGCCCTGCGCCAACCACGACGACGTCGGCCTGCAATCTGCTCGCTCCGTCGGCCCGTGCCACCCCGCGAGGCTATGCCCGCCCATCCCCAGGCCGCCCCAATCCGAAAAATGCGCCGGATTGCCCGCTGAGCGAGCACCAGAGCGCAAGTTTCGGATTGGAACGGCCCGCACCCGCGTTCGTCGGGGTCAGGCGGTCAATCCGAGTGCGGCGGCGCCGAGCGCTCCGGCGGGCAACTCGCGTCTCGTCCGCTGGCAGCCGCACACGGGCGTGACTCTACGATGCCGCGGAGCGGTGGTCGGCTGTGGCCACGTCTCGGTCCGTCGACCGAGAGTCCGGTGAATGGTGAGTCTGGCGAAAGGAATGGCGATGAGTGGATTGTGCGAGGGACGGGTGGCGATCGTCACCGGGGCGGGCCGCGGGATCGGTCGCGAGCACGCGCTGAGCCTTGCCCGTCAAGGCGCAAAGGTCGTGGTCAACGACCTCGGCGGCAACGTCGACGGCACGGGCGGCGACACGTCGCCCGCTCAACAGGTCGCCGACGAGATCGTGGCGATGGGGGGCGAGGCTGTTGCGAACGGCGACAACGTCGCCGACTGGGAGGGCGCCCAGCGGATGATCAACACCGCCATCGAGACGTACGGCGACCTGCACGCGCTGGTGAACAACGCCGGCATCCTGCGCGACCGGGTGCTGGCGAACATGACCGAGGAGGAGTGGGACTCGGTCATCAACGTGCACCTCAAGGGCACCTTTGCGCCGTCGCGCTGGGCGGTTGCCTACTGGCGCGAGCGGGCCAAGGCCGGCGAG
>JBGTEH010000176.1:0-9886 GCA_041747915.1 Ilumatobacteraceae bacterium | reverse complement strand
TTGGCCGCGATCGCCGCCGGGTTCTTCGCCATGCGGTGGCCCGAGGCGACGACCTCGATCGTGATTCGCGTCGTTGCGTTCCTTGCGTTCGTCGCCGGCGCGATCGGGCTGCTCGACCTGCTCGGCTCGGTGGACTGGATCCAAGGCGGCGCAGGGGACGTCCAGCGATCAGGACGGCGGCTGGCGATCAACTTGACCGCGGCAATCGCGGTCACCGGCGTGGTGATGTTCTTCGGAGGCCTCGCGTTCGTGAGGGCCGTGCAGGCGCCGAACGTCGCCCACGCAGCCATGGCCGAAGATGGCTGCAACGGGCACATCGAGCTCTGCGAACGGCGTCTCGATGAGGTCGTCCTGGCCGGCACCCACAACTCAATGGCCGCAAGCTCGCAAGATTTCCTGTTCGCTCGCCAGCACAGCGGCATCGGGGCCCAGCTGGCGACCGGCGTGCGGGCGTTCCTCGTCGACCTCCACTACGGCGCCCGAGTGCAGGACCTCGTCCGCACCGACTTCCGCAGCGAGCTCGAGGAGGAACTGGCGCAGGCCGACTTGTCGGCGGACGAGCGCGCCGCGACCGACGGCTTCCTGGCGGTCCTCGGCGGCGTGCCGCCGGATGCCGAGCGCACGGTCTACTTCTGCCACGTCTACTGCGAGCTCGGGGCCACGCCCGCTCTCGACGAGCTCCGCGTCGTCCACGACTTCCTGCGCGAGAATCCCAACGAGGTTGTCGTGCTCGTGCTCGAGGACTTCGTCGACCCGGCGGACGCCATTTCGGTGTTCGAGCGCAGCGGGCTAGCGGGGCAGGCGTGGTCGTGGCTACCCGGCGAGCCCCTGCCCACGCTCGGCGAGATGATCAGGAAGGGCGACAACGTGCTCGTCCTCGTGGAGAACGAGGGCGGCGCCGAGTCGTGGTACATCCCGGCCTACGACGACATGCTCCAGGACACGCCGTACGCGTTCGAGGAGCCGCGTGACTTCTCATGTGCTCGCGGGCGCGGCGACGCGACGAACCCGCTGTTCATGGTCAACCACTGGATCTCCGTCGATCCACCGAGCCCGATCGTGGCCGCAAACGCCAACGCACGTGACGTGCTCCTCGCCCGCAGCGAGGAGTGCGCCTCCGAGCGCGGCCGCATCCCCAACATCCTCGCCGTCGACTTCTTCGACCAAGGCGACCTGTTCGACGTCGTCGACGTCCTCAACGGCGTCGCCCCACCCTGACCCGCAAGCTGACGAGGCACCGCCCCGAGCGGTCCGGAGGTTGCCGTCGGGTCGCACGCCGACCGTATGAGGGTTCGATTCCCCCAGCTCCACGAAGTGCTGTCTACCAGGGGAAATACACCGAATGGACGAAAGGATCGTTCCCCCGTCCAGCGCGTGGGTCAGCCGGGACGAGCGGGGCCGGCTAGCCGTTCTGATCAGCCGCTCGACCGTTCAGCTCTCGACTCGTCACCGCATCTGCATCCGCCAGAGGACGGAAATCGGACGGACGCCGTCAAGCAAAAGCAACAATCTCTCCCGCTCGTCACGTCACCGATCACGTACGGACCATCGAGTGTTCCAACCGCTCCATTCGTGGCGGGGCTGCGCCAATCAGTGCGCTGAGGTTGGCGGTCAGGCGCCGTTCAACTCTCGTGCAGCCCTGTTGCTTGTCGCATCGATTGCCGGAGAAGTGCCGCAGGCAGCAGGAACTCGAGGGCTACGCAAGCGGTGGCGAGGCGATCTGATCTGGGTCGGCGGACAACCGACCAGGTGTCGGGTTCGCCCATGATCCCCACGAGGAACAGGGCCGAGATCAGCCGCACGATGTCGATGCGCCCGCGCCGAGCGCTGATGACCAGAACGCCGAGAATGGCCGGTGGAGCACTCATCGACGTGCCGACGGTCAAGGCGTGAGCGATGGGACTGCCGGGGAGCCTGATCCCGGCGAACCGTGCGCCGCGTTGACGGCTGACCGCTGTGACTGCGCCGACGAGGTTGACGGCGAGAAGGGATCTGACGAGGAATCTCACGAGACCACCTCAACACACCCCCAGGGTCGACTCAAGGTGGGTACCACCCGCGTCATAGGCGTTGGACGGTGGTGCCACCATCCGTCGACGCGGCCGGTTGGTGGTGGCACCCCGTGGGGTGGGGTGACCGCATCCTTGAAGTGGATGGAGGCCTCGGTGTCCAATGGGATGATGCAAGGTGGCGTCGTGCTGTGGGTGACTGCGGACTGGCGCCGTCGATGCCGCTCGATCGTGTTGCTCGCTGTGTTCGTAGGGATCGCGGGCGCGGTCGCTCTCACGGCGATGGTGGGTGCTCGACGGACCGCAACGAGTTTTGAACGCTTTGCTGACCGGTCGTCGCCAGCGGATGTTCTCGTCGATGTGGGCGCGGTCGACGCCGCGGCGGTGCGAGCCGTGACGCAATTGCCGATGGTCGAGATCTCGGGTGGATACACGGTCGTGTTCGCGATTGTCGACGGTGTCGAGTCCGATTTGGCCATTCTCGCTCCGCTCGATGATCGAGCTGGCGTCGACGTCGAACGCAATCAGATTCTCCGGGGTCGGCTTCCGGACCCGACACGCGCCGACGAGATGGCGGTCAACGAGTCAGCGGCGGTCGTGACGGGTGTCGACGTGGGTGACGTGATCTCGATTGCGACCCTGACGCCCGAGCAAGTGCGTGAAGAGGAGTACTTCCCCGCGCTCGGACCGCAGTTACAGGTTCGTATCGTCGGATTGTTACGCGGAACGGACGACCTCTCTCCAGTAGGCGCCGACGGTGGTGGGTTCATGGCGAGTGAGGCTTGGCTGCCGACCGTGAAGGGCGAGGTCGACGAATTCACGACGTATCTGGGTGTTCGGTTGGTACCGGGCGCGTCGGTGGCCGACTTCGAGACCGCCGTAGCAAACCTGGTGCCCGATGGCCAGGAATACGAGACGGTGTCCTTCGAGGAGCGGTCGAACGCAACCCGCGCCACGATCTCGACGCTTGCGTCAGGACTTGCGGCGTTCGCGATGATCGCAGGTGCGGCCGCGGCCATCACGATCGGCCAGTCGATCAACCGCCACGTTGGCAGCGTCCGCTCTGACGCAGACACTCTGGGCAATCTGGGCTTGACACGCGCCGATCGGTGCGTCGCTCTCGTGGCGTGCACAGTGCCCGTGGCACTCGGCGGTGCAGCCATCGCAGCAGTCGTGTCGTGGCTCGCGTCGCCGATCGTGCCGATCGGTTTGGCGCGTCGCGCTGATCCCGAAGACGGCCCGTTCGTGGATTGGGCGGCGCTGCTCACCGGCACGATCGTGATCATCGTTGTCGTCGTCGGCGCCGCCACGATCACTGCGAGCTGGATGACTCGTTCTCGACCGTCCGTGCGGGCCGAACCGGCACCATCGAGTGTCGCCGAGTCGATCTCTCGAGTTGGTGGCGGTCCCGTGCTCACCAATGGTGTGCGACTGGCGTTGGATCGTCGGTCGCCGGGTCTGCCCGTGCGCTCAGCGATTGCCGGAGTTGCCCTCGCACTCGCCGGTGTATTCGGCGCGCTGACGTTCTCGGCGAGTCTCGAGCGGCTCTCAGCGACACCCGAGCGGTGGGGATACGACTGGGATCTGTTGCTGAACTTCACATCGAACGACATCGACGCGGCCACGGAGAAAATCGCGATGGACGATCGGTTCACGGCGATCGCACGTTGGGACGTCGGCTTCTCATTCGTCGACGGCGTCGGCGTCAAAGCATTCGGCCTCGCCGCGGTCAAGGATCGGATCGGGTACTCGCTGCGCACTGGTCGTCAACCGTTGAGCCCAGCCGAGGTTGTACTCGGTTCGGCCACCGCCGAACGATTGGGCGTCGGTCTCGGCGAGCACGTCGACGCAACCCGGGCTCCCGGCACTTCGAGCACCGCATCGATGGTCGTCGTCGGCACAGCAGTATTCCCCGACAGCGGCGATGAAAGCTTCACCGATGCAATCGGGTTCTTCGGTGACGCCTTCACCGAACGAGCGATCGTGCCGGATTTGTTCGACGCTTCACAACTCGTCGTGCGAATCGCGCCGGGACTCGTCATCGAAACCGTCGCCCGGAGACTCGACAATGAGTACCCGGGCTCAGCATCGTCGGGCGAGAACGTGCCGCTTCCGCCAGCCGAGGTGTCGAACCTGACGAACATTCGCGCCGCACCCGTGTGGCTCGCAGCGTTCGTGGTCCTGCTCGGAATTGCATCAATGCTGCACGTGCTCCTCGTGACGGTCTCACGGCGGCGATCGGAACTGGCGGTGCTTCGCAGCATCGGGCTCACCGCGAGACAGACGACGGCGTGTCTCATCGGGCAAGCGTTGACGATCACTGCGCTGGGTCTCATCATCGGGGTGCCGCTCGGGTTGATCATCGGCAAGGCCGCGTGGTTCGCGGTAGCGAACCCGATCGGCGTGGCCACCGATACGGCCCCGCCGTATGCCACGATCGCATTCGCGGCCCTCGTTGCCATGGCGATCACAGTTCTCATAGCGCTCGGACCTGGTTGGAGCGCCGCACGGCTACACCCCGCGCAGTCCCTACGGGTTGAGTAACCGCTGGATGATCCCCGGTCGGTCAGCGTTGCTCGCTCACCCCGGCGAGCACAGCAACGATCTCGCTCAAATCACCATCGGGGTCGACGTCGTACGGCACTCGAGCGGGTCCGAGATGAAGGGACCCTCCCCGATAACGCTGAGGCCCGCTACTTCCGGCGCACTGACCACGCCGGTGCTTGCATCAGGACGGAATTCGGACGGATGGGACGGGAAAAGGACGGGGAACACCGGTCAACAACGGTCACTCGGTCAACTACGGTCACTCGAAAACCACTGCTGGCCAGGTGCGCAACGCTCTGACCAGGGCGGATCATTAACGCAAGAGGGTTCGATTCCCCCAGCTCCACGAACAGTGCCATCTAGCAGCCATCTAATGATGCGCTTCCGTCTCCGACTTCGACCCGACCGACTTCGGCCGGCGGTGCGGCGCTGGTCTGAGTGTTCGGACTCGCGATTATGAGCTGGGTCAGAGGCATACCGGATTGGCATCGGCCTGCGGCCTTCACTGGCAGGTAGCTCATGGCGAGCCTGTCGGACCGAAGCGCTCGATCCGGATCGATCGGGTCTCGACGCCGGCTTGTGCGACGAGTTTGCTTGCCGCAGCGGCGAAGCCCGTCGAGCCGCAGATGTAGACCGTTGCATCGCTCCGGATGTGAGGTGTGAGGTCGTGTGCGGTGAGACGCCCAGCGGGTCGCGCAGATTCGGCGGGTGCGACGCGGGAGAAGATGACGCTGACGTCATTGCCGGACATCTCGTTGGCGTAGATCAGCGCGGTGGGGTCACGTGCGGAGACGAGCAGGTGTGCGAGTGACTGTCCGCGTTGTCGTCGGGCCTGGCGGAGCATTGACATCAGGGGGACGACTCCTGAGCCACCGCCGATCAAGAGAGCGGGCGACGCTGCGTCCCAGACGAACCATCCACCAATGGGGCCGCGAACCTCGAGTGTGTCGCCGATGAGGAGTTCGTCGTGGAAGAACGTCGAGACTTCGCCGTCGGTGAGGCGTTCGATGGTGAGGTCGATCGAGCGACCGTCGGCGGGTGGGGTGGCCACTGAGTAGGACCGTTGGGCGGTGTAGCCGTCGGGTGCGGTCAGGCGGACGAGGAAGTGCTGGCCGGCAAGGTGCACGATGGGGATCTCGAGCTGCAGGGAGAGCGTTTTGACGTGCGTTGTCTCGTCGTGGATGCCGGTGACGGTGGCGGTCTGCCAGGCGCCGATCGGTGGCACGACCACTCGGGCCGGTTCATTCACCGGTCAGTCTCCTTGGTAGCGCTGTTCGAGCCACGGGTCGCCGCGGTCGTGGTAGCCCCGTACCTCCCAGAAGCCCGGTTCGTCGTGGTCGAGGACGATGATACGCGACACGTACTTGGCGCTCTTCCAGAAATAGAGGTGGGGCACGAGCAGTCGGGCCGGTCCGCCGTGATCGGCCGACAATGGTTGTCCGTCGGCTTCGAACGCAATCCATGCTCTGTGCCCGGTAACGTCATCGAGCGTCAGGTTCGTCGTGTAGCCGGTCGACGACGTGGCGAGCACGTGCGTTGCGCTCGCCGAGGGCGCGGCAACGTCGAGCAGGATGTCGAGTGCGACGCCACGCCAGTGCATGTCGAACTTGGACCATGTCGTGACGCAGTGGATGGCACCGTCGTAGGTGCTTTGAGGAAGCGCCTGCATGTCGTCCCAAGTCCACGTCGTGGGACGCTCGACGAGTCCGTCGAGGGCGAACGTCCACTCGGCGGCGTCGATGTGCGGCGTCACCTCAGCGGTCAACACCGGCCACGTCGTCCCAGCGTCGTGCTGGCCAGGCGGCAACGGCCGCTCGGATCCGGGCTTTCGGCCGGTGAATCCTCGAGTGATGCGACTCATGATCCGATCCCTTCCGTTGGAGCCACGCTGTCATCTACTGGAGGTAGTGCTCGACAGTCGCTTCGCTGCGAATGGTGGCGTCGTCGGCGTCCAGACCAGCGTTGCGTCGCGCCTGTCGCTGCCGAAGAAGATCCCAGCATCGATCGAGTTCGATCTCGATGTCCGCTGCTCGTTGCCGATCGTGGTCGGTCGCTGTGCGATCGGACTCCTTGCTCTGGAGCCGGTGCTCCTCGGCAGCGAGGTCATTGATGGCAGTCAGCACGGTGGCGTCGGTGGTCATGTCGTATCTCCTTGATTCGGTGTCGTTCACAACTGCTTCGATGCGACTGTTCTGCGCCGTCCGTGACGCTCGCCGTCGGCGCCGGCACCTGCCCGTGACCACGGCGTTCGCAATGCGGTCCCAGTCGACGGCGACGCGCCGGGGGTTTGCGCACAACCTAGCCGCTGGTCCAGTCGCCAAGGCGGCTGGTTTGGTGTCCGCGCGATGGTCGATCCACGCCGTCTGTGAGCCGCCGATCTGCGTCGAGGGCTGGCAGGGGTGTCCCCTGTGCATGCGACGAACTCTCGGATCTCCACCGGTCAAGCATGTTCGTCGTGCCAGCAGACGGCGGCTTCCCGTGCTGCCCACGCTTGACTCGGGTCGCCGTGCACGACGCACGTCTGACGTCCGGTGAGCTGCGCCCACGCTGCTCGACATCGAGCAACGCCCTCTGCTGGCATCGCGGCGAGGTCGATCTTCGTCCCGGTGTCGGCGTGAAGAAGATCGGTCGACGACCGCCAGCGCGGATGACGCCACTCGGGTACGGCCCCGATGTGGCGCCGCACTTTCACTGGCTTGAGCAGCCCATTGCCGAGCGCCCGACGATGCCCGCCTGGGTGCATCCCGGACGAACACGCCGGTGGTCACTTGATGCCTACAACTGCGGGGTCCGTCGCCAGGCCGTCAGCGTCGGAATAGGCCGCCGGCCAAGTACTTGAGCCCGGTGTCGCAGGCGATGGTGACGACGGTCTTGCCGGCTCCGATCTCGCGGGCCAGCTGGATCGCACCGGTGACGTTGAGCCCTGTCGATCCGCCGGTGAGCAGGCCCTCTTCGGCGGCGAGGCGTCGGGCCATCTCGAACGCCGCCTCCTCGGAGATGGCACGCACCTCGTCGAAACGATCGAGGTCCAGCAGCGGGGGCAACATGCCGATCCCGATGCCCTCGACCGAGTTGATCCCCGACCGACCGGTCGAGATGATCGGGCTCGAGTCCGGCTCGAAGATCACCACCCGCGCCTTGCTGTCAGCCTCCTCGAACGCGTTCCTCACGCCGGTGGCCATACCGCTCGTTCCGACCGCGCAACAGAACACGTCGATCGGCTGCTCCATTTGCTCGAGCAGTTCCACGCCCACCTGGTGGTAGCCAACGAGCGAGTCGGTGTTGTGGAGCTGGTCCGTCCAGTACACGCGAGGGTCAGCAGCGAGTTCGCGGGCCGTCTCGATCATCCGGGGAGTGAGGTCCGGCGTGATCTTGCCGCCGACGCTCGGCACAATCGTCAAATCAGCGCCCAGCGCCGCCATGGTGGCGAGCTTCTCGGGGGCGAAAGCATCCGACGTCACGACCTTGAAGTGGTAGCCCTTGGCGGCACACACGAACGCGAGCGACGACCCGGTGCTCCCCGCCGTGTACTCGAGCACTGTCATCCCCTGACGAAGGTCGCCGCGTCGTTCCGCTTCCTCGATCATCGCGAGCGCCATGCGGTCCTTGTACGACCCGGTCGGGTTGAACCACTCGAGCTTGACGAACACGTCGGCGGCACCTTCGGGCACCACCTTGCGCAATTGCACGACGGGGGTCTGCCCAACCACCTCGGTCATCGACCGCCCTACCTTCATGGTCACCCCCATCTCGTCGGCGATCGCTGGCGACGAAAGGCGCCACCTGCCGGGAAAGAGGCGCCGATCGCAGCCGAAAGTGTAGGCCACCTCTGATCCCCTGCCGAACGGCGACCGGCACCGTTCCGCGTTCGCCTCACGTTCGCAACACGACCCAATGGCATCGGCTTGGCGACACCCGACAGAAAGCGCTCGTAATCCGGATCGAGCAGGAAGAATCGCGGCGCAGTGCGAGCGAACCGTGCCTGAACGAGCGCATACAGTTCGGCCGTGTCTCGAACGGACCGCGCCTCACTGGTCATCGACGCACCGCTGGATCGCACGTTCGACGCCTTCGTCAATCGCGATGCGCTCGAGATCTGGCTCCCGCCCGACGGGATGACAGCAGTTTTCGAACGTTTCGATCCCAGGCCTGGCGGCTCCTACCGGTTGAGCCTCACCTACGAACAAGCACCGGAATCCGGCGCCAAGAGCTCGGCCGACACCGACATCGTCGAGGCCCGCTACGTCGAAATCCTGCAGGACGAGCGCGTGGTCCAGGAAGTCGACTTCGTGTCGGACGATCCGGCGTTCGCCGGCACGATGGTGATGACCTGGGCTGTCCAACCATCCGACAATGCGACGCGTGTCGAGTTCATCGCACAACACGTACCCGACGGCATCTCCGTCGAGGATCACGCCGCAGGAATGGCTTCGTCGCTGGAGAACCTCGCCGCATATCTCGAAGGTTCGACCACAACTCGAAGCACCCGGTAACGCTCGGGGCAATCACGCCCGCTGCACAATCGTCACCGACAGCGACACCGGGCGGGTGGATCACCGGCATATCTACCCAAGCCGAGTGCTCGGTGATGGCACGGCCACTCAGTCGAGCCACTCGACGATGATTCGTGGCGCGAGCACCCTCGTCCGACTGTTGCACCGGCCACCGCGAGGTGTCGGCTCGAAGTCGGATCGCGGGTAGACACAATGCATGGACTCGCCGCGATCCGTGTCCGCCGCTCGACTAGGGAGGCTGCGTGAGGAGCTCCTCGACGAGGCACCCGGCGTCATCGACTCGTCGGCGGAAGGCGAGGCGATCCTCGACGAACTCGACTACGCCCTGCGTCCCCCGCGCCACGAGCGCCGGCTGCCGACCTACGGGTCAATCGTGTTGCCGACGGTCGACGTCGACGGGTGGACGGCGATCACCGGCCTGCACACCGAGCTCAGCCGGACGACGACCCGGCACGACGACGACGTCCGCCGTTATGCCGACGGGCTCACGAGCTGGACCGTGCGATTGCGCAGCGGCATCGATGCGCTCGCCGTGTTCGACCGGTCGGCAGGGTCCGAACGGGACCTGCTCGTCCTCGCCGAGGCCACGGGAGGGACGATCGTGCAGCGCCGACCCGACCGAGGGGTGCGGTTGGTGGGAACGTTCGGCGTGGCCCGGTGGGACAGCGCCGGCTGGTACGTCGAGCGTCCCGTCGGTTCGTGGCTCCATCGAGCGAGCTGTGGGCTCGCCGATGACGAGGCCGCCGTGCTCGATCGACTCCTCCGCTTCGCCGTCCACGACCTCGGCGCTGCGGGCATCGGCGCGCTGCTCGTGCT
>JBGTEH010000175.1:0-4435 GCA_041747915.1 Ilumatobacteraceae bacterium | reverse complement strand
GATTCGCGATCGGCATCGGATCGTCGAGCAACGTGATCGTCGAGCGGTGGAACGGTGTGCCGTTCGAGGAGCCGTACAAGAAGGTACGCGACATCGTGCGGTTTCTCAAGGACGCGCTCGACGGCGAGAAGATCAAACACTCCTATGACACCTTCGAGATCAACGGCTTCAAGTTGGGTGTGCGACCTGAGCAGCGCCCGCCGATCCTCGTCGCGGCGCTGCGTGAGGGGATGCTGCGCCTCGCCGGGCGTGAGGCCGACGGCGCGATCATCAACTGGCTGTCGGCATCCGACGTGTCGAAGGTCGTGCCCGTGGTGACCGACGCTGCGGGTGGCGACGAGCGCGAGATCGTGGCACGGATCTTCTGTTGTCCGAGCGAGAACTCCGAGGTGGTGCGCAGCGCAGCGAAGTATGCGATCGCTGCATATCTCAACGTTCCCGTGTACGCCGCCTTTCATCAGTGGCTCGGTCGCGGCGACCAACTCCAGGGCATGTGGGACGCGTGGGCCGCCGGCGATCGCAAGGCCGCGCTGGCGGCGATCTCCGACCAGGTGGTCGACGATCTGGTGGTGCACGGCTCGCCGGAGAAGTGCCGGGCGCAGATCCAGCAGTACTTCGACAACGGCGTCACGACGAGTTCGCTGGCGATCCTCCCCCTCGATCCCGCTCTCGACTACTGGCAAGCCGTCATCGACCTGTCGCCGAACGCCTCCTGACCCGAAATGTGCGCTGCTGAGCCCGCTCAGCGCACACATTCCCGCATTTTTCGGGTCTCAGGCGGCTTTCTCGGCGGCGCAGTCGTCGAGGATCGGGGTGGCACCGGAGTCCTTGGCGAGCATGCGGCGGATCTCGGCCACGTGGCGCAAACCGCGCTCGCGTGTGTCGCGGCTGAGCCGGAACCGGGCGTTGACCGAGTCGTTCGGCAGCAGGGTGAGCTGTTCGGTGGGCTCGACCGCGGTGGTGGTCGAACGAAGCGCTGTGGCGGTGTTGCTGATCATGCTGTCATCATGACGAAGGGGTCTCACAGGGTTACCCTGACACTGGTTGCCGATCGCAGCCGGGCCACAGACATCAGACCTGGCGGGCGGCGGGGTCTTGGCGGTAGAAGTCACGCAGCTCGGCGTACAGCGCCGGCTCGTGTTCGCACAGGTCGCTGGGTCGATTGAAGAACACCTCCGTCGCGACGGCGAAGAACTCGGCCGGATTGGTTCCCGCGTACGGCCGCAACACGGGTGAACCCTCGGCGCGCACGGTGTCGTAGGCCGCCGTGCACACCTCGACCCAGCGTCGGCGCGCCGTCTCGTCGTCGAGCGGGGGAGTACCGTCGGTGACACCGTCGAGCATGTCGAGCTGGTGCGCGAACTCGTGATACACCACGTTCTGGCCGGCGAGCGGGAAGCGTGCGCCTCGTCGGGCGGCGTTCCACGACAGCACCACCGGGCCCCGATAGTGAGCCTGGCCGAGAAGCGTCTGTGTTCCCGAAGCCACGACGCCACCACCAGCGGAGTACTGGCCGTTCAAGCGCACGGTGGAGGGGTGCACGATGACCGATGTGACCTGCGGATAGTCGTCGATGTCGAGACCGAGCAACAGCATCGACGCCTGGGCGGCGATCAGCACTTTGATCGCGTCGGTGAGGGCAAACCCGTTGGCAGCTTCCCACCGAGTCTCGTGATGAAAGCGGGCCACCAACATCTGCATCCGTTCGAGTTCGGTCGAGGTCAGCCGGTTCCAGTGCTCGAAGTGCTGGCGCAGAATCGGCGACCAGTCTTCGGCGAACTCTGCCTCCGCCCGGGAACCCGACCACCACTTGCGCAGCGACCCCATCACGACGTCGCGTGTGGCGAACGACGGGCAACCGCCGGCGGAATCTGGTCGACTCCGCCGAAGTACTCCGCCAATCGTCGTTCGGCTTCGTCGCCGAACAGGATCTCGGCAACGTCGAAGAGTCCAGGCGACGACCGGATGTCGTCATCGTGGACGACCAACTCGATCTTCGAGCGACGCCGCATGAAGTCCTCCAGCCGCGTCACCATCTCCGTATGGGCAGCCGAGTAGAGCTCCACCCGCAGGTAGTCCGCAGAACCCATCACGTCGTCGGCCATCGTGGGATCCTCGCGGATGGCCTCGAGCATGCCGAATGCCCGTCGCCCGTAGCGGCGCCAGAGTCGATCGGTGAGCGGTTCGGTGTCGGCCTTGGTGCGGAACTCGTCGAGTCGCATCAGCCGAGCCTGTCGATAGAACTCGTCGCGTGTCGCCGCGGCGGGCTCGCCGTACCAATTGCGCAGGTCGGCTTCGAGCGGCACGCCGAGTGCCTCGATCTCGGCTGCCACTTCTTCGCCGACATTGAGGCAGTCGGTGAGCTTGCCGCCGAAGATCGTGACGATTCCCTGCGAGCGGTTGCTCTCGACGGCGTGTTTGCGACTCAGCTTCGTCCAATCAACGCCCGAGTGGTCCGCATCACCACTTTGCCGGGGCGACCACCACCGGCGACTCGGCGCAGTGGGGACCACGAGGGGCCGCACGCCGACTCGCTCGGCGATGATGTCAGCTCGGGTGAGCGGCGCCTCGCGGTCGAGGCGTGAGTTGATCTGGTCGAGGAGGAAGTCGATGTCGTCGTCGGTCACCTCCGTGAACGGGGTGTCGACGCGAGTATCGGTGGTGCCGATCACCGACCGTCGTCCCATCGGGATCACATAGAACAGTCGTTGTGTGTCGTCGAAGAACGCGAGCACCCGGTGGTGATCGTGGGTGGTCAACCGCGGCACCACGAGGTGGATGCCCTTCGAGTACACGATCCGGTGGTCGGTACGCACTCCCCACTGCTCGTTCAGTTCGTCGACGAACGGCCCCGCCGCATTGACGATCGTGGTGGCCGAGACAGTGAACTCGTCGTTACGGTCGACGTCGCGGAGTGTCGCCAACCATCGCCCGTCGACACGCTGCGCCGAGACGAACTCCACGTAGTTCGAGGCTGCGGCGCCCGCCTCGATGGCGGCTCGGACGAACGAGAAGACGAATCGGGCATCGTTGTCGACGAGGATGCCGTCGTAGTACTCGATGCCGCCGGCCGCGCTCGCTGTGTCGACCGCGGGCTCCTCGCGCTCGATCTTGGCCGTGGAGAGCAGCCGGGGGCGCCTGGTTCCGAACTGTCCGATGATCCAGTACCCGAGCGCTCCGAACGCCGCGAACCAGGGCTTGTACGGCGCCGACTCGTCGAGCGTGGCGTAGAACCCGATGTCCCGAATGTTGGCGGGATACGCCTTCATCAGCCGATTGCGAGAACGGCACAGCTTGAACACGAGCCAGAGTTCGTAATTCTCCAGGTACTTGAACCCACCCCACACGAGGTTCGACGATGCCTGGCTGGTGAAGTTCGCAAAGTCGCCGCGGTCGATCAGTGCCACCGCCGCCCCCCGACCGGCCAGAGACGCGGCCGCCACCGATCCGTTGATTCCGCCGCCGATCACGAGCGTGTCGAAGTGCTCGGTTCGCAGTCGGTGGAGATGGCGGTCACGTAGGGTCATGCGCGACTCATGACGTCACGATCAACACCGACGCGATCACGCTGAAGGCACCGACGGCGATGGGGGTGGCGTACGACGCCCACTTCGGGAAGCTCTTGTACGTGGGAGCGAGCATCACGAGGCCACAGATCGACCCGGCGACCAAGCCGCCGACGTGTCCGCCCACCGAGATGCCGGGTATGGCGAAGGTGATGAACAGGTTGAGGATCAACGTGGCGCCGATCCCTGTGCTGAACGGGTTGACACCACGCCGCCACAGCCCGACCGTGGCGGCCGCCAACAGTCCGAACACCGCGCCCGATGCGCCGGCAGTGATGCCGGCGCCACCGATCAGGATCACGCCCAGCGATCCGCCGAGCAGCGATGCGAGGTAGAGCATCAGGTACTGCACTCGCCCCATCGCCGGCTCGAGCATGCGACCGAGGGAATAGAGGAAGTACATGTTGAACGCCACGTGCAGGACACCGAAGTGCATGAACCCCGACGTGACGAGGCGATACCAACCGTCGGGTTCAGTGATGAACACACCTTCCGAGCTCTGCCAGGCGATCTGTTGGGCGAGCACCTCGCGTGACAGACCGAAGCGCAGATGGGCATCGGTGACGCTCCCGGTCAATGCGCCGGGATCGCGGGTCGCCAGCAGCACGGCCACGAAGATCGCCACGTTGATGCCGATCAAGGTCATCGTCACCAGCAGGGGCTGGCGCGCCGACCAGAACTTGGCGCGAGTCGTCACGTCGGGCCGACTCGCCTTGGCGCAGCTCAGGCAGTGACTGCCCACGGTCGCCTGAACGAGACACGACTCGCACGCGGGCTGTCCGCACCTCGTGCAGCGTCGACCCGCGGGACGATCGGGGTGCCGTGTGCACGTGGTCGCCGGGGCCGATGGCGGGGGCACGGGCAGCGGC
>JBGTEH010000174.1:0-9653 GCA_041747915.1 Ilumatobacteraceae bacterium | reverse complement strand
GAGGAGGGTGACCTCAAGGAGAACGCCGGCTACCACGCCGCCAAGGACGAGCAGGGCCACATGGAGGGACGCATCCGGCTGCTCGAGCACCTTCTGGAGAACGCCGAGATCGTCGATGGATCGTTCATCTACACGGTGGTCTACGAGGGGGATTCCGACGCCGACGCCGAGCGATACCTCATCGGCAACATGGAGGAACAGGTCGACGGCGCCGACGTGATCAGCCGCACGTCGCCGCTCGGCAGTGTCCTCGACGGGGCCGAACCCGGGTCGGTTCTCACCTACGAGGCACCCAACGGTGCGCTCACCGTGACGGTCCTTCGTGTCGAGCAAGCCTGACGTCGTCGACGACGACGCAATCCTGACGCCACGGCTGCCGCCCGGCCGCTTCGTCGACCTCGGCGACCGGGGCACCATCCTCGTGCGCGATTTCGGCGGTCGGCCGGGTGCGACCACGGTGGTGTTGTTGCACGGTTGGACTGCGACGGCCGACCTCAACTTCTTCAAGACCTACGACGCGTTGGGCGAACGATTCCGCGTCATCGCCTTCGACCACCGGGGCCACGGCAGCGGCGTGCACACCAAGGACAGTTTCCGCCTGGAGGACTGCGCCGACGACGTCATCGACGTGGTCTCCGCTCTCGGTGTCGACACCTTCATCCCCGTCGGCTACTCGATGGGCGGATCGATCGCCCAACTCCTCTGGAAGCGGCACCCGAACCGCGTGACCGGCCTGGCTCTGTGCGCGACAGCACCGTACTTCGCCGGACGACGCAACGAGCGACGGATGCTGCTCGGACTCACCGGCCTCGCCACGCTGGCGCGGGTCGCACCACAGGGCGCCAAGACGTGGTTGACCGAACAGGTCTACCTGCAGCGCAAGACCGCCAAGTGGGAGCCGTGGGCAATCCAGCAGACCGCCACGCACGACTGGAGAATGATTCTCGAGGCCGGGCGGGCGCTCGGCAACTTCTCGTCGACCGAGTGGCTGGGTGACATCGACGTGCCCGTGTCGAACGTGCTCACGATGCGCGATCAGGTGGTACCGGTGCGGCGCCAGGTGAAGCTGTTCGAGAGCATCGCCGACACCGAGGCCTTCCGCGTCGACGCCATGCACGACGCCGCGATCGCCAATGCTGAACGCTTCGTTCCGAGCTTGATCCGAGCGATCGAGTCCGTCGAGCGTCGTTCGTGACGCGCTCGGCTCGTCGCCGATGGATCCTGACCATCGGCGTCGGCAGCGCAGGTGGCGCAGTGATTGCGATGGCGCTGCGCCGAAGATCCACCGGGCGTCGGCCAACCGGCCGCGGGCTCGACCGGTCGCGTCTCGGTCGCAACACCCGCTTGGCGAGGTTGGGGGCTCGGGTCGGGTCCACGTACGCCACCACTGCGGCGCGCAAGACCTTCGCATCCGCCGAACGTCGTGAGGAACTGGATCGCCAGCGCGAGCTGCGTTCGGCGCAGCAGATCGCCGACGAACTGGGCCAGATGAAGGGTGCCCTGATGAAGCTCGGCCAGATGGCCAGCTATCTCGACGACGGCCTGCCCGAACCGCTGCGCCTGGCGCTCTCACAGCTCCAGTCGAATGCGCCGCCGATGTCGATCGAGCTCGCAATCGGCACGATCGAAGCCGAGCTCGGACGACCGATCGACGAGCTCTTCGTCGAGTTCGATCCCGATCCGATCGCGGCCGCCTCGATCGGCCAGGTGCATCGGGCATTGCTGCGCGACGCCGACGGTCACGAGCGAGCCGTCGCCGTGAAGGTCCAGTATCCCGGCGTGGCCGAGGCGATCACCGCCGATCTCCGCAACGCCGATCTGCTCGGCGCCGTACTGCGACAGGGATTCGGCGGGCTCGACCCAGCCGAGATGGTCGACGAGATCAAGTTGCGCATCGCCGAAGAGACCGACTACGAGCTCGAGCTGCGCAATCAACAGCTGTTTGCCGACTACTACCGCGGGCACCCGTTCATCAAGGTGCCCGATGTGATCCCGGAACTGTCGACGCAACGCGTGTTGACATCGGAGCTGGTCCACGGATTCGGGTGGACCGAGCTGATGCAGCGCGATCAGGCTGCGCGCGACAGGGCCGGGGAGGTCATCTTCCGCTTCGTGTTCCGCAGCCTGTATCGAATGGGCGCCTTCAATGGCGACCCGCATCCGGGCAACTACCTGTTCCACGACGATGGGACCGTGACGTTCCTCGATTTCGGCCTCGTCAAGCACTTCAGCACCGAGGAGACAGCGACGTTCGCGTCGATGGTGAAGGCCGCCGCGGTCGACCATGACGACGTCGAGTTCAGAACGATCGTAGAGCGCACCGGAATGCTGCAGGTCGGAGCGCCGGTGTCGACGGATGCGGTCGGCGAGTACTTCTCGTACTTCTACGACACGGTGCGAACCGATGCAGAGATGACGTGGACACGCGAGTACGCCAACTCGATCGTTCGCCACACGTTCGATCGCACGAGCCCGATCAGCCAGTACGCAACGGTGCCGCGTGCGTTCGTCTTCATCCAGCGAATCAACCTCGGACTGTATGCGCTGCTCGGCGAGCTCGGCGCTCGGGGAAATTACCGACGCATTGCGTCCGAACTCTGGCCGTTCGTCGACGGCGACCCATCGACCGAACTCGGCCGCGCCGAGGCCGCCTGGCTCGCCACGCGTTCCTGACGCGGTCGACGCCGTTGCCCACGAGGCGGGCACCAACCCCGAAATGTGCGCTGTAGTGCCCGCTGAGCGGGCAGATTCCCGCATTTTTCGGGCTCGTGCTGGGATTGTCGGAGTTGGGTAAGGTTTGGGCGGGTTGACGTGGGTGTGACGGGGTTCGCAAGTAGCGTCGCGGCGATGCGCCGGACACTGCCCGCACTGCTCACCGCGACCGTTCTTCTCACCGCCGGGCTGCTCGCCTCGTGCGGCAGCGACGATGACTCCGCCACCAACTCTGCGACGGACACGACGGCGACCGACGCCACCGCCACCACCGAAACAACAAAGGGCGCGACCGGCACCGATGCGGCGCCTGGTTCGAGCGATCCTGCGGCTGCTCCGGCGACCAATCCCGACAAGCCCGAGGTGGAGATCCCCGACGAGACCCCGACCGAGCTGCAGATCACCGTGGTCGAGCCCGGCACCGGGCCCGAGGCGCAGGCCGGCGACACCGTGATCGTCGACTACGTCGGGGTTCGCAGCAGCGACGGGGTCGAGTTCGACAACAGCTACGACCGTTTCGAGCCGTTCCCGGTCGTGCTCGGCCAAGGCAGTGTCATCAAGGGATGGGACGACGGACTTGTCGGCGCCCAAGCCGGTGCCACCATCCGCCTCGACATCCCGAGCGATCTTGCGTACGGCGCCGAACCACGAGGCGACATCATCGGTGCGAACGAGGCCCTCACGTTCCTCATCCAGGTGCGCGCCGTCATCCAACCCGCAGAGCCCGGCGACGAGCCGACCGAGACCGGGATCGATCCCTCCGAGGGAGCCACCGAGGTCACCACCGTCGTGCTGCGCGAAGGCGAAGGTCCCGGTCTCGAACCAGGGCAATCGGCCCTGATCCGGTTCGTCCTGTTCCGCGGCGACAACGGTGTGATGTTCCAGAGCAGTTGGGGCGAGGAACTCCAACCGCTCCCATATGGCGGCGACATCTTCCCACCGCTCGCCGAAGGACTCGAGGGGATGAAGGTCGGCGAGCGACGGGCCATCGTGTTCCCCCCGCAGTACCCCGACTTCGGGTTCGGTCCCGACGGCAATCCGACCGCCGGACTGCCCGCGAACACCGACGCCGTGATCGTCGTCGACCTCGTCGGGATGTACGGCACCCCCGAATGACCGTTGCATCCGCCGTTACAACCGGGGTCAGACCCCAGATGTAACGAGGTCGAGGCCGATGTCGAGTACCCGCGCGGAGTGGGTGAGTTCTCCGACGGCGATGTAGTCGACCCCGGTTGCCGCGACGACTCGGGCCGACTCGATCGTGAGCCCTCCACTTGCCTCCAGGCGCACGCTCGAGTCGAGTTCGTTGCGGATCGCGACGGCTTCCCTCATCTGATCGGGCGTGAAGTTGTCGATCAGGATCTCGTCGGCCCCAACTGCGATGGCCTCGCGCAACGCGTCGAGTGAATCGACTTCGATCTCCACGGCGATCTCCGTCTGAAGGGCGCGAACACGGCGGAACGCCTCGGTGATTCCGCCGGCAGCCGCGACATGGTTGTCCTTGACCAGCGCCATGTCCGACAGCCCCATTCGATGGTTCACGCCTCCACCGCATCGCACGGCGTACTTCTCCAACGAACGCAGACCAGGCGTGGTCTTGCGAGTGTCGCGGACGACTGCGGAGGTCCCGGCGAGCGCATCGGCCCAGCGGCGAGTCGACGACGCGACGCCGGAGAGATGGCAGAGCAGGTTCAATGCCGTCCGTTCGGCGGTCAGCAGCAGACGCGTCGGCGCGGTCACCTCCGCGATCTTCGTGCCGGGCTGCACCACCGTGCCATCCGAAACGAACTGATCGAACGAACTGGCCTCGTCGCCGCACATGGCATCGATCACTGCGGCCACCACGTTGAGCCCGGCGATCACGCCGGTGGCACGCGCTCCGAAAGTCGCTGTGCTGCGCTGGCCTACGTCGATCGTGGCGACCGAGGTCACGTCGATGCCACCCATCAGATCCTCGGCGATGGCGGCGCGAACGATCGCCGCAACGGCATCGGGATCGAGGCCGCCTTTGATCAACCCACGACGAGTCGCCTCCGACAACGGGTGGAACACGAACATGCGCCGAGTCTACGAGCGCTCGTGTAACGCTGGTGTCTGACACCAGCGTTACATCAGGCGGTGATGGTGAGTGCCTGGCCGGGACGGATGGTGCCGCCGGCGAGCACGGATGCATACCAGCGGGCCCAGCCGGGGCGCTCGTTGTGGTCGATCCGATTCCAGTCGCGCTCGACGAAGCAGTCGCCGATCTTGTGACATGGCGCCGCTGGGCTGCTGGTGCGCAGGATCACGTCGCCGATCTCGATCGTCAGCCCCCCGCGCATGCGCGACCAGTCGATGTCCCGGATCGTCAGGTTCTCCCCCGCCCCACCGGCCACGATCGGATGACCCTCGGCGGTCAACGACCCGAGGAGATCGGCGCTGTACAGACACAGCGCCTGCCACGGGCGACCGTGGTTGCGACGATTGTTCTGACCATCGCCTTCGATGCCGCTCGGACCGATCGTGGCCTCGGTGACCGGATGTTTCGGTACCCCGCCAGTCGACGCCTGCATCGACCCGATGGTGCCGACCATCGGCTCGAAGGCGTCGGAGGTCCGACGGATCTCGGCCAGTTCATACAGCCGGTGCATCACGTTGTGGGCCGACGAGATGATGTCGCCGTCGTCACCGCCTCCGAGCGGCCGAGCGGCCAGAACGACCGCATCGGGCGACCCCGCCACGACGAAACCGATCAGATCATCGGTGTGCGCCAAGGTGCGTTCGAGATCGTCGTCGCTCCATCGCGACCCATCGAACCCGCACTCATCACAGATCATGCGCCCAATCTACGTGCCGTTCTCGGCCGAGATTCTCCTCGAAGTGCGCGCTGAGCGCGCACCCGCGGGAGAAATTCGCGGGTGAGAGGGTCGCGGGACTCAGGGGTGAGGTCGATCGGCCACGTCGAGTGCGCCGGAAGCATCGAGCGTCACGTCGAGGTGTCGCAGCCACTCGTCGCGCGGGGTCGGACAGTCGGATCGACGATGGCAACCCCGGCTCTCGTGGCGGGTGCTCGCCGCAGCCACTACGGCCGAGGCAACCGTGAGGATGTTCGTGGCCTCCCACGTTCGTCGCGACGGCTCGATCGGTACATCCTCGACGTCAGCCGTTCGTTTCGCCGAGCGCATGGCGTGGGCGATCGATCCCAGCGCACCCGTGGCGGCTGCCAACGACATCTGGTCGCGCACCACACCGACGTGACGCGACATCACGGCACGCACTTCACGAAGGCGTGCCGGATCGAGCAGCGCGTGATCGAGTGGGTGCTCGACCTCCACGTCGGCGGGCGCCCGATCGGGCAGCTCCCATGCAAGGTCGCGACCGACCCAGGTACCGGCGACCACCGACTCGGTGAGGCTGTTGGAAGCGAGCCGGTTCGCGCCGTGCACCCCGGTCGCCGACACCTCGCCGACCGCGTAGAGACCGCGCAGCGAGGTGCGCCCATCGAGGCCCGCCCGAATGCCGCCACATGCGTAATGCGCCGCCGGCGCAACGGGGATCCGGTCGACGGCGGGGTCGAGCCCGATCTCCCGACAGGCCTCCGTGATCGACGGAAACCGTTCGTGGAAACGTTCGCCGAGATGCGTGGCGTCGAGATACACGTGATCGTCGATGCCACCCGGTGCGTCGGCCATCCGCTTGCTGATCGCTGCAGCCACGACGTCGCGCGGGGCCAGATCTTCGAGGGGGTGCACGCCGACCATGACCCGCGCACCGGCGCCGTCGAACAGGATCGCGCCCTCGCCGCGCACCGCCTCGGACACGAGCGCCTGCTGACCGAGCGCATCGGCACCACGCCACATCACCGTCGGATGGAATTGCACGAACTCGACGTCGGTCACCGGGAGCCCGGCCCGAAGCGCCATCGCGACGCCGTCGCCGGTGACGGCGGGCGGGTTGGAGGTCGACGCGAACACCTGGCCGTACCCGCCGGACGCGATCACCACGGCGCGCGCGGTCACCACGCCGACCGAGACGAGCACCCCATGCTCATCCGTTCGCCCGATGCGGACCCCGACCACCTGGCGTTCACCGTCCGACGCCGTTCCGTCCACGAGGTCGAGAGCGAACGCGTGGTCCATCACCTCGACGCCAGCACCGATCGCCGACTCGTCGAGCGTTCGCTGAACCTCGGCCCCCGACCGGTCGCCGCCGGAATGCACGATGCGATTGTGGCTGTGCCCGCCCTCGCGAGTCAGTGCGATGTCGGTGCCGCCCTGTTCCGGGTCGAACGCCGCGCCGAGGCGCATCAGGTAGCGGATCGAGGTCGGCGCCGCGCTCACGAGTTGGCGCACGACCGCCTCGTCGCACAGTCCTGCTCCGGCTTCGAGGGTGTCACGGACGTGGTCCTCGATCGTGTCGCTCGGATCGAGCACACCGGCAAGGCCCCCCTGAGCCCACTGCGTCGAGCCAGCGGACAGGATGTCCTTCGTCACCACGAGCACGCTGCGAACCGGACGAACCGCCAGCGCCGCCGACAGCCCGGCGGCACCGGATCCGAGTACGACGACATCGACGTCACGCTCCCATGTGGCTGGCGGGGCGGCGAGCCGCCTGGGCAGACTCACGTTGTCACTCGGCCGTCGCCGACGGCGTACCGATGGCGATCATCCGTTCAACCGACAGGCGGGCGCGATCGGCGATCTCACGGTCGACGAACACCTCATCGGTCCCGTCACGGAGCGAACGCAACAGCTTGGCCGGCGTGATCATCTTCATGTACTTGCAGACCGCCGCCCGGTTGACCGGCACGAAGTCGGTGGTCGAGTTGACCTTCTCGAGTTGGTGGATCATCCCGGTCTCGGTGGCCACCAGCACCTTGGCCGCCCTCGTCGCTCGCGCCGCGTCGACCATGCCGCCGGTCGACAGCACCTTGGTCCGCTCGGCCGGCACGACACCCGACGACACGAGGTACAGCGCACTCGTGGCGCAACCGCACTCCGGATGCACGAACAGCTCGGCGTCGGGTTCGGCCTCGACCTGGGCCCGCAGGTCGGCGCCGTTGATGCCGGCGTGCACGTGACACTCGCCCATCCAGATGTGCATGTTGTCGCGTCCCGTGATGCGCTGCACATGGGCGCCGAGGAACTGATCCGGACAGAACAGCACGTCCTGGTCGCGGGGGATCGACTCGACGACCTCGACCGCATTCGACGACGTGCAACAGATGTCGGTCTCGGCCTTCACTTCGGCGGTGGTGTTCACGTAGCTGACGACCACCGCGCCCGGATGCTCGGCCTTCCAGGCGCGCAACTGTTCGGCGTTGATGGTCTCCGCGAGGCTGCAACCGGCGGCGGCGTCGGGGATGAGGACCGTCTTGTCGTACGCGAGGATTTTGGCCGACTCGGCCATGAAGTGCACGCCACAGAACACGATCGTCGACTCGTCGACGTCGGCGGCCAGCCGCGACAGACCGAGCGAGTCGCCGACGTGGTGGGCGATGTCCTGGATCTCGGGCACCTGATAGTTGTGAGCGAGGATCACGGCATCACGTTCCTTGGCCAAGGCGAGCACCTGCTCTCGCCAATCGCTCGGCAACACCTCGACGGCCACCAGGTTGTCGGTCACGTCCCAATCGTAGGTGAGTTCGTCTGATGTTCGACGAGTGACGACGACGCGACACCGACCGCTCGACCCCTCAGACCGAGATCCGTGCGGTGGCCGCCACCACCGTCGCTCCGAAGCGCCTGCCCGGCTGGCGGCTCAGCCGTTCGATCGGACCGCTCACCGAGACTGCGGCGACCGTCGAGCCGTCTGCGGCGATGACCGGAGCGCTGACCGATGCGACGCCGGCTTCGCGTTCGCCGACACTCTGGATCCAGCCGCTTCGAGACCGTTCACCGGACAGGACGCGACCGGCGGATCCCACGTCGAGTGGCAGCAAGGCGCCCTGTGGCACGATCCACCGCAACCCGTGCGTCGACTCGAGCGAGAGCACGCACCGGCGCTGCGAGCCTTCGCTCACGAAGAGCTGCACGCTCTCACCCGTCTCGTCGCGCAGGTCGTCGAGCACGGGTCGAGCATGGTCGATCAACGGGAACCGTTCGGCGGCCGCATGACCGAGCGGCACCAGACCCAGTCCGAGGTCGAATCGACCATCGCCGTCGCGTCGCAGCATGCCGTGCTGCTCGAGGGCGGCCGCCAACCTGTGCGCCGTTGCCCGAGGGAGTCCGCTCGACTCCTGCAGTTCCGTGAGAGTGAGCGGACGTCCTGCGACACAGTGCAGGATGCTGATCGCCTTGTCGAGGACGCCGACGCCCGTTACGCTGTCCATATTGCAAGAAGCATATCTCATATGTTGAGATAGACGATGACAAGGAGACGATTGTGGGCACGACACTGCCGGAGAAGGTGTGGGAACACCACCTGGTGCACGCGGCATCTGACGAGCCCGATCTGCTGTACATCGATCTGCACCTCGTCCACGAGGTCACCAGCCCGCAGGCGTTCGACGGGCTGCGTCTGAGCGGACGAACCGTGCGTCGGCCCGAGCTCACACTCGCCACCGAGGACCACAACGTTCCGACCGAGAACATCGATCAGCCGATCGCCGATCCGGTGTCGGCCAAGCAGATCGACACGCTCCGGGCGAACACCGCCGAGTTCGGCATCACCAACTTCCCGATGGGTGACCCCAACCAGGGCATCGTGCACGTGATCGGCCCCGAACAGGGCCGCACGCTGCCCGGCATGACCATCGTGTGCGGCGATTCGCACACGGCCACCCACGGCGCGTTCGGGGCGCTCGCGTTCGGGATCGGGACGAGCGAGGTCGAACACGTCCTGGCCACTCAGACCCTCCCCCAGCAGCGACCTAAGTGGATGTCGGTGACCGTCGAGGGTGACCTCCAGCCGGGCGTGACGGCCAAGGACGTGATCCTCGCGATCCTCGGCGAGATCGGCAC
>JBGTEH010000173.1:0-3608 GCA_041747915.1 Ilumatobacteraceae bacterium | reverse complement strand
GATCCGCAACAACTACGGCGCCAAGCTGTCGATGATCGACCACCACTTCGGCACGATCCTCGACGAACTCGACGCGCAGGATCTGTGGAACACCACCGCCGTCATCGTGTGCACCGACCACGGCCACTACCTCGGCGATCGGCGCAGCACGGGCGAGCCGGGCGACGACACCGTCGCCGACATCTGGGGCAAGCCGCAGGTCCCCCAGTTCGAGCCCCTGGGCCACATTCCCCTCATGATCCACTGGCCTCGCGGCGCGTGTTACGCCGGGGGTCTGACCCCTGGCGTAACAAGTGCGCTGACGACGAATGTCGACATCAATGCGACGATCGCCGACGTGTTCGGAGTTGCGCCAGCGCACCGCACGCACGGCCGATCGCTGGTGCCGTTGCTCACGGGCGAGGCCGACTCGATCCGCGACTGGGCGATCGGTGGGGTGTACGGCAACTGGGTGCAGGTCACCGACGGTCGCCGCAAATATGCACGGGCACCGGTCGGCGACAACTTCCCGCTGTCGATGTGGTCGAACCGGTGGTCGACAATGCCGGTCCACAAGGGTCTCGAGGACTACATGCGCTTCCCGAGCCCCGACCGACGAGCGACCCTCGATTTCATGCCCGGCTCCGACATCCCGGTGATCCGTCAGCCGTTCGAGCCGGGCGACGTGCTGCCGTTCTGGGCCAGCGGTGCACGCAACGTCGGCCGCCACCACCTGTACGACCTCGACGTCGATCCCGACGAACGTGAGAATCGTCGTGGGGAATCGTCCGAGTCCGAGATGGTCGAACTGCTTCGCACGGCGATCGTCGAGGTCGACGCCCCCGACGAGCAACTGGCCCGCCTCGGACTCAACTGAAGTCGGCGCCGCGGATCAGGTGCGGCGGGCGAGGACCAGGCCGAAGTCGCCGGCGGAGTCGGTGAGGACCTCGGCGTCGGCGAAGCCCGCCTCGGCGAGTTCCGCCACGACGTCGGCGGGGCGGAACTTCGTCGAGATCTCGACGCGCAGCTCCTCGCCTGCCTCGAGGCGCACGTCGAGTCCGAGCGCGCCGATGTGCGCGGTCTCGGGGTCGGATGCCCGCACGCGCATGTCGACGCGATGCTCTCTGGCGTCCCACAGCGGCACGTATTCGAAGTTGCCGAGGTCGAAGTTGGCGTCGAGATCGCGATTGATCGCGCCAAGCGCGTTGCGGATGAACGCATCGGTGACGCCTCGGCTGTCGTCGTAGGCAGCGATGATCCTGTCGATCGGCTTCATCAGGTCGACGCCGAGCAGGAGCCAGTCTCCCGCGGCGAGACCGTCGGCGAGCGCGCCGAGAAAGGCGCGCCGTTCCTCCATGTAGAAGTTGCCGATCGTGCCGCCCAGGAACGCGACGAGCCGCGTTCCGCCCTGGGGCAGACGCCCGAGGTGGCGCGTGAAGTCACCGACCACCGGCTCGACGGCAAGATCGGGGTAGCGCGCGCCGAGCACCTCGGCGGCATACAACAAGGTCGCCTCGCTCACGTCGAGTGGCACGAACCGTTCGATCTCGCCATGAACCACGAACGCATCGAGCAGCGTCCGTGTCTTGTCACTCGTGCCTGAACCCAATTCGATCACCGTCGTTGCGCCCGACACTTCGGCGATCATCGCCGAGTGAGTGGCGAGGATCTCGCGCTCGGCCTCGGTCGGGTAGTACTCGTCGAGCCGCGTGATCTCGTCGAACAGTTCACTCCCGCGGTCGTCGTAGAGCCAGCGCGGAGGGATCGTACGCGGCCGAGATCGAAGGGCTCTCGACAACTCGGCCAGTACGTCGTCGTGGACCGTGGCGGCACGGCCCTCGGTCTGGCGCTCGGGATCCATCATCTACCTCGGTTCAGAGTGCCTGATCGGCGGCGAGTCGAAACCCCGCCAGATGCCAACGCGTGTTCGGGTGGAAGAAGTTCCGGTAGGTCCCACGAACGTGACCAGGCGGGGTCAGGGCGCCGCCACCACGCAGCACCTGCTGGCCCGACATGAACTTGCCGTTGTACTCGCCGATCGCGCCGGGCGCGATTCGGAATCCCGGATACGGCTGGTACGCCGACGAGGTCCACTCCCAGCAGTCGCCGAAGAGTTGTCGCAGCCCTCCCGTCGGCGCACCCGCGCCGGTCGGATGGAACGTGTGCTCGTCGAGGAACACGCCGTCGACACGGGTGTCCCGCGACGCGTGTTCCCATTCGAACTCGGTCGGAAGGCGGGCGTCGGCCCAGGTTGCATAGGCGTCGGCTTCGTAGTGCGACACGTGCACGACCGGCAAATGCTCGTCGAGCGACCGCAGACCGGTCAGCGTGTGGACCCACCATCGATCGGGCTCGTCGGGATGCCGCCGCCAGTACAGCGGGGCTTCCCACTGCTCGGCCTGAGCGGTGTACCAACCGTCGGACTTCCACAGTTCGGGCCGCTGATACCCGCCGTCATCGATGAAGGCGAGCCATTCGCCTGCGGTCACGAGGCGGTCGGCGAGGGCGTAGTCGTAGAGCCGCACCTCGTGGCACGGCCCCTCGCTGTCGAACGCAAAGCCGTCGACCGGCGTCGAGTCGTTGCAGGCTCGACCGATCTCCGCGACGCCACCGGCGAACTCGACCCAGCCGAGCGATCCTGGATCGGCAGCGGCAGCGGTCGGAACATCGGCGTAGGCCGGACCCACCGCCGGGTTCATCGACAGCACATGCTTGATGTCGATCAGCAGAAGTTCCTGGTGCTGTTCCTCATGGTGAGTACCGAGCACGAGGGTCGCGGCCGTCGTTCGGTCGAGACCCGCCACGCAGAGTTCTTCGACCGCCTTGTCGACGTGCGATCGGTACTCGGCCACCTCGGCCACGGACGGACGAGTGACGAGACCGCGGTCGGGACGTGGATGGCGGGCGCCGACCGCGTCGTAGTAGCTGTTGTACAGGAATCGGTACTCGGGACGATCCCACACCCGACCGCTCGCTCCATCGGCGCCGAGGACGAACTCGGCGAAGAACCATGTGGTGTGGGCACGATGCCACTTGGTCGGGCTCGTGTCGGCCATCGACTGCACCACCTGATCTTCGGCGCTCAACGCCGCCGTGAGCCGATCGGTGCGATCGCGTACGGAGCGGAAGCGCCGCAGCACGGCCTCGTCGCAACTTCCTTCTGACATGGCCCAGTACAACCTGCGCCCAGTGCCCGATGTTCCGCCGAGCGATGAACAAGCGGTGAACAGCCGCGGTCGAACAGCAGGTGTCGAACGGGGTCGATCAGCCGATCAGGTCGGGGTTTCGTCGGTGACGACGAGCGCGGTGACCATGCCGAACATGCCAGCATCGCTCTCGACGTGAGTGAGGATGTGGCAGTGCCACGCCCAGACGCCCGGGTCCGACGTCTGGAAGATCACCGAGTAGCGCTCGCCGGGGGCAACGTTGATGGTGTCTGCCCAGTACGGCTGGTCGAGCGCGAAGCCGTCCTTGGCATAGATCAACTGCGGGAACTGGTGCAGATGCATCGGGTGGGGTGTCAGCCCCTCGTTGTAGTAGTCGACAGCCACCCAGTCGCCGGTCGTCGCGGCGACCGGCGCGGTCGCCGGGAAGCTCTTGCCGTTGAGGGTCAGCCCGATCGTGCCGGC
>JBGTEH010000172.1:0-2289 GCA_041747915.1 Ilumatobacteraceae bacterium | reverse complement strand
GGGCATCAACCTGTTGCGTGAAGGTCTCGACCTTCCCGAGGTGTCGCTGGTGTGCATCCTCGACGCCGACAAGGAAGGCTTCCTGCGCTCGGAGACGTCGCTCATCCAGACCATGGGTCGCGCCGCTCGCAACGTCGACGGCCAGGTGGTGATGTACGCCGACACGGTCACGCGCTCCATGGAGGCGGCGATCGGCGAGACGCAACGTCGCCGTCAGGTACAGCTCGCGTACAACAAGGAGCACGGGATCAACCCGCAGACCATCCGCAAGGCCGTCGGCGACATCCTGTCGCTGCTGCGGCCCGACGAGACCGCGCCGTACCCGGGTAAGGACAAGCGGCGTCAGCGCGAGCGCGACAAGGTGCAGCGCGATCTCAAATCGCTCCCGCAGCAGGAGCTGGCGCGATTGATCCAGACGCTCGAGGAGGAGATGCACGAAGCGTCGACCGAGCTGAAGTTCGAGTACGCCGCCAAGCTTCGCGACGAGATCAACGACCTGCGCCGCGAGCTCCGCGACGCCCAATGACCCGAATGCGTGAACAAATGGGGCGATGACCGCCCCATTTGTTCACGCATTCGGCGGGGAGTTGGGCGGTAGCGTCACCGGGGTGGGAAGCAGCAGCAGCAAGCCTCGCAAGGGCCATGAGAAGCCGAAGCATCTGCCCAAGGTCGGTTCGCCGGCCAACCAGGAGTGGGAGCACGAGACGCACAAGTCGGTCGTGTTCGGCTCGACCGCCATGATGGTCGTCATCGGTGTGATCGTCATCCTCGCCGTGTTCGGTCTGCTCGTCCTCACCCTCTGATCCACCCCGATCCACCCCGACCCGCACCCGTGGGTCAGCGGAAGTCCCGGCAGAACGATCCGACGATCGAGGGCTGTTCGTCGTCCGACGAGCCCACGAGCGGTCGGTCGGAGCGTTCGATGAGTGCGGCGATCACCATCAATCCCGCACCACCGGCGGCGATCCAGATCCACATGGGTGCCGTGGCGAGCCGAGGGCCCGCCGAGATCAGGATCGTGCCGCCGACCATGATCGTGCCGACCACGAGCGGGGCACCAAGTCGTCGCCAACCGCCGACGGCGAGTGCGGTCACGCCGATCGCCAGCCCGCCGAACGTGGCCCAATCGGAACCTGACTCGAGCTGCGACGCAAGCAGCCAGGTGGCGGCGAAGGCAAGCCCCGGTCCGTACGCGAGCCAGCTACTCGCGGGTTGCTGGCGTCGCACGAGCCAGCCGCCGACGAGCAGAACGATGACGAGCCCGCCGACGACCACGTCGACGCCCGTGGCGCCGTAGGGCTCGATGGCGTCGATCACCCAGGTGTTCGTGCCCGTCGTCCACCACGTGCTGATGAGAGCGCCGATGCCGACCACCGCTCCGGGGATCGCTGCCACCGGGCCCCGCCAGATTGCGCCGGCGAGGGCCAGTTGAGCACCGAGCATGATGGCGGCGATCGACACGAAGACCGGGCTGGCGAATGTGCTCGCATGGAACGCCAACATCGTTGCCACGAGACCAGCCGTCAGGGCCGGCAGCAGGCGCCGATCGAGCACGGCGATTCCGCTCAGCGCCGTTCCGATCACCACGCCCGCCATCGTCGCGGTGCCCGAATCGATGCCCGCCGCAGCGATCGCCAGTGCACAGCTGAGCACGCAAAGGCCAGCGGCGACGTGCGATCGGGCGTCGTCGACCCGCCGGCTCGAGCCGGCCCAGGCGACGGCGATCACGCCGATCAGGGCCACGGTCGACCACTCGTTCGGCAGGTCACCGACGGTAAGGTACCCGATTGCGGTCACTGCCACGAGCGGCCAGCGCGCCCGGTCGGGGGTGAGCATGACGCCGAGTGCGATCAGCGCGGCGAACGTGATCGTTCCGACTGCGGTGCCGTTGTCGGCCAGCGCGCCCACGATCGTTGCGATGACTGCGGTCCCGATGATGAGCCGGAAGCCCTCGTCGTGACGTCGCACCATCGATGTGCTCACGACCCACCCCACCCCCGTCGCTCCGACGAGCAGCAACCTCGACCAGGTCGGGCTCGACGTGTCGGCGATCTCGGCGAACACCACCCACGATGCCAACGTCGCCGTGGCCACGTCCCACCACGCCCACGGGGTCGTGATGCTGACGATGCCCCAACCAGCGATCACCGCCAGGGATGCGATCCACAGCGGGGCGCCAGTGCCGACGAGTGCGGCGAACGACGCGCCGACGGCCGCGACACCGCATGCCGTGCTCCGCCCGGCGCTGTGGCTTCGACGCACCGATCCAGCGCTTGCGGCGAGCAGGGC
>JBGTEH010000171.1:0-5048 GCA_041747915.1 Ilumatobacteraceae bacterium | reverse complement strand
CTGTGCGCGACGATCGTCGGCATCGCCGGTGGCACGACGGTGGCGGCCCCGCCCGAGCCGCCCCCCGCCGTCGACCAAGGCCTCATCCCGATTCCCGTCGGCTGTCCGCAGCCGGCTCCGGCGGCCGTTGCATTCGTCGGCACGATGGTCGGCAAGGACGATGTCACCCAGGTCGTCCGATTCCAGATCGACCAGGTGCGAGCGGGTACGGCTGAACCGTGGGCGATCGGCGGGCTCATCGACGTCAGATACGGCGACGGCTACCGATTCCTCGTCGACGGTGATCAGTATCTGGTCGGCGCCGGGTCGGATCCCGTGTACGGCGTGCTCTCCTCCACGGTGCGGCCGCCCGAACTTCCCTTCGGTGGCAACGACGTCGTCGGCGTCGACGACCTCGCCGTGAGCTGCCCTCGGCTCGATGACCCCGTGCGCACCGTCAACCTCGACGGCACGAGCGTCGACTCGGGAGTACTGAGCTTGCTCACTGACGACCGCCGTCTGCTGCTCGCCACCCTGGCCGTTCCGGCCGCGATCGTGTTCGCCGCTCTCCTGGCGCTCGTCGTGTTGAAGCTGTTCGGTCGCCTCGCCGTCAGCGGCGTGTGGCAACTCGGGCGCGCCTCGGTCACACCAGTCACCGATCACCGTGTGGCGCGTGTGCGGGCTCACCGATCGGTCGAGGACCCGGTCACCGAATGAGACGCGGGGTCAGCTTGGATTCCAGCGGTCCGCGTCTCATTGTCAGCGCACCGCCGCCAGAACGTCGTCGATTGCTGCTGCCCACTCGTCGATCACGATCTGCTCGGCGGGACCGTCGACCACACAGCGAACGAGGATGCCACCGGCGATCGGCTCTCCCAATGCCGCGCCGAGCGCGGCCCCGTATGCGGCAAGCTGCAGGCGATAGCGCCCGACGCGCTCGGCGGTCTGCACCGGCCCCGACCACTGATCGGTCTTGTAGTCCACGATCACGAGGCCATCCGCGGTGCGCACCAGCAGATCGACGTAGCCCTCGAGGACCCGATCGCCGACCGGCGCCGCCACGAACAGCTCGCGCCAGTGCTCGGCGCCGTCGACGACGTGGCGGACGATGGGAGCGCTGAGCGTCGATCGGGCCAGCGACGCCACCCGACCCTCCATACCCATCACGCCCTCGGCCGCACACTGGGCCACCGCAAGGTTGTCGATGTCGGCCCCGCTGGCGAGGTCACAGAACTGGAGCACGCCGTGGACCGCCCGACCGATACTGGTGCCGTAACGACCCCGCTGCCACGGCGGAGTCTCCACGTTGACCGGGCGCTTGTCGAGCCCCGGGTCGTCGACGGCTTCGTGGTCGCCGATGCCGGCCAATTCCTCCGAGAGCCGGGTGGCGGCAATCCCGGTTCGACGCGATGCGCGCGTCAGGACGGCGGCGCGCTCGACGGCCCAGGCGACGGGATCGTCCCAGGTCAACGCCACACTGGTCGGAAGCGGCGGTGTGACGGCGGCGGGCGAGCAGGTGATGGCCTGTGCGCCCGACGTGGGCCCGTGGGCGCCCGCGGCGACGAACAGTTCGGCCGACGTGAGCGGCCCCCAGTCGGCGTAGTCCGCATTGGCCTTGGTCGGCGCGCCCCGATGGAGCGACACCACGAGATGGTCGGCGGCTCGGGTGCACGCCACGTAGAGCAGCCGGCGACGCTCGGCGTCGCTCATCTGCTCGTCGATCGGCTGATGCGCGTCGAAGACGCCGTCGTCGCCGCGACCGGTGAGCATCCACTTGTCGTCGGCCCACACGACACCGCTGGTCGCGCCTCGCCGAGGACGAGTGCTGAGACCGGCGACGATGGTGATCGGGAACTCGAGTCCCTTGGCGGCGTGGATGGTCATCACCCGGATCGCGTCGCGGTCGGTCTCCGGCAGAATCGTGTCGGCCACACGGCTCTCCAGGGCCTGCAGCCTCGCCCACTGCAGATACCGGCGCACGCCGTGTCCGCCCGCGTCGGCCCACGCCCGTGCCTGCTCGACGACGTAGCGGATCCGCCGCCACACGTCGCGCCCGTCAGAGCCCACCAGGGCGAGGTCGTACACTCGCCGGTCGTCGGCGATCGACGCCAACAGGTCGGCCGGAGAATCCCACCCGATCCGCTCGGCGATCGATCGCACATGGGCGATCGCGGCCGCTACGGGGTGTTCGCGCAGGTCGACGGGGATGTTCGCCCACGGGTTCCATGAACCTCCGTCACGCTTCCACTCCCACAGCTCGACGTCGCTGCAGCCGTACAGCGGGGTGCGCAACGCCTCGACGAGGGTGAGTTCGTCGGTGGGGTCGTCGGCGGCCCGCAACACCATCATCAGGTGGCGGATCTCGGCGGTGGCGTAGACGACCGAGGAGTTCTCGGCCCGATACGAGAGATCGGTGGCGCTCAACGCGGATTCGAGTGCCGACAGCGAAATGCGAGTCGGGAGCAGGATGCAGATGTCGCCGGGACGACATGGGCGCAACGTTGCGAGCGCATCGTCGAAGATCATCCAGCCATCGGCAAGGGCACGAGACACGGTGGCGGCGACGTCGGTGGCCTCGCGGATCCTGAGCGCATCGGCCGCACCGAGGTCGCCGGCCCGGCGGTTCGGGACGAGGTCGTCGTGGGGTTCGGCGCCGAGCACCGACACCGTTCCGTGGGAGAGGGCGGCGATCGGGCGGCAGCCGTCGAGTGGCTGGAACGCCGGCTGGGCATCGGGCGCGTACGTGATCAATCGGCTGAAGACATCGTTCGAGAAGTCGATGACGGCCTGGGTCGAGCGGAAGTTCGCCGAGAGGATCACGCGTTGAGCGCCGACCTGATCGGCCGCGCGCAGGTACTGGGCGATGTCGGCGCGGCGGAACCGGTAGATCGACTGCTTCGGGTCGCCGACGATGAACAGGCGGCCGGGCAGAGGCTGCAGGTGACGCCTTGGCGGGGCTCCGCCGTCACCGCTGATGGACTGGGCGGCGGCGTCGGGATCGGCGGTGAGCCGAACAGCGATCTCCAGCTGGATCGGGTCGGTGTCCTGGAACTCGTCGAGCAGGACGCGCTGGTAGCGCTGATGCAGGAGGCGGCGCACATCGGCACGGTCGGTCAGCAAGCGACGGGTGAGCACGAGCAGGTCGTGGAACTCGAGCAGCCCGGCCTCGGCGCGGCGGACCGCTCCATCGAGCACGAATCGCCCCATCACGGCACCGAGCAGGAGCTTCCGGTGCCGACGTACCTCGCCGAGCAGATCGTTGGCGATGCGACCGAGTTCGATCTCGAGGCCCTGTAATGCGTCGAGGTTGGCCGCGCCGCTTGGTCCGAACGCCTTGGTCCACTTGCCCTTGGCGCCCGGCAGCCGCTTCGCGTCACCCCAATGGCCGTATCGGCGATCGAGTTCGACGATCATTTCGAGACGCACCCGCAGACTGTCGGCCGACACCAGACCGTCGACCAGCAAGGCGATGTCACGGGTCGTTTCGGTCTGCGTGTCGTCGGCGGGCACGGGCGTGGCGGCGATGGCGGCACCGACGGCGAGGAGGGGAGCGAGATCGATGACAAGCGGGCCCGGATCGGCGAGATCGACGCGGTCGTGGACGAGATCCCAGTTGGCCCGGAAGTCGTCGGCGAGGCGGCGTGCCCCTTTGTCGACGCCGAAGCCGTCGAACTCACACAGCTCGACAAAGGTACGCCCCCCTTCGATGGTGCCGCCGGGCGGGTCGGGGTCGTCGAGAAGACGGTCGAGCAGATCGTCCCACTGTTCCTCGAACGCCAGGCTGCTCTCCAACTCGTCGAGCACGGAGAAACCCGGAGGCAGGCCGGCCTCGATCGGGAAGTCGAACAGCAGCCGTCTGGCGAAGGCGTGCAGGGTGCCGATCGGCGCATGGTCGAGCCGGTCGAGGGCAGCTCGTGACTCCGGGGTCCGGTCGTCATCAAGGCTCGAGCGCGTGCGATGGCGGAGCTCGGCGGCCGCCTTTTCGGTGAACGTGATCGCTGCGATCGCCGTGATCGGAACGCCCGCGCGCACGAGGTTGACGATGCGAGCCACCAGTGAACTCGTCTTGCCCGCGCCGGCGCCCGCTTCGACGAAGAGTGTGGTGACGAGATCGGTCCGGATGCGGACGCGTGCGGCCTCGTCAGGCGGAGTCGCTCTGGCATCGGTACTGGTCATGCGTCGCCGTCGGTCTCTGCGGTGTCGTCGACCTCGTCAGCAGGGGCGCCGAACCATTGCGACAGGCGCGGGTCGCGGTGCTTGCGTTCCCACTCGCCCCATCGCTCGGCCGTCCCGAGCCCGTCGGGTTCGCAGTACTCGCACGAGACGAAGAAGTGGTAGCCGGGCCGCACGGGCCGGTTCGGGAAATAGCCCGTCTCGATACCGGCCACGACCGACGCGAGAGCGACGCGAACGCGCTCGTCGACCTCGGGCGTGATGAGGTAGCCGGGGCGCGCGTAGTTTCCCTTGCGCATCAGCCCGTACTCCGCGAGCACGATCGTGTCGTCGTTGCCGAAACGCGAGCGCGCCGCCGCGGCATAGCTCGGCAGCTGGAACAACGTGCCGGTGCGTGTCGGGTCATCAGCGGAGAGGTCCGTGAACGACCCGGAACCGCCGGTCTTGTGGTCGGTGACGACGAGCGTGCCGTCTCGCATTCGGTCGACGCGGTCGACCGAACCCTGCAGCTGGACGGAGCGCCCGTCGGGCAGACGAATCGCGACGCCGTCGTCTCGGCCGAAGCGCATCTCGGAGGCGAGCACGGTCGAGCAGCGCTCGCGCACGATGGCGCTGTCGCGTTCCAGCCATGTCAGGAGATCGGCCTTCATCCGGCCGCGCTCGTCGGCCCAGAACGCTGGTCGGCCCGTGCGGCCGCGTCGCTGCGTCCGCTCCGACACCTCGTCGAACGCCGCACCCAACGCGACGCGGTGCTCGGCGGTCCAACCCGTGTGTGTGGGCTGCGGCACGGTGCCCTCGACCACGGCGCGGTGGAACAGATCGAGGGCGCTGTGGTGGGCCGAGCCCCGGTCGCGGCCCGTGATGCTGATCTCGTCGCCCGGTTCCTCGATCGGATC
>JBGTEH010000170.1:0-1910 GCA_041747915.1 Ilumatobacteraceae bacterium | reverse complement strand
ATCAGCAGCACTGCGGCCAGTGCGATACTCCCTGAGACCGACATGCCTTCGCCCGCGTCGAGTCCCGCGACGATCGCGTCGCCGACGTACACCGCAAGGGCCGTGGTCAACAGCGCGAGGAGTGCCTTCACGTAGCGCAACACGAGCCCTCGAAGGCGCAGAACATGGCGGGCCATCCCGTGCTCGACTTTGGCGACCTCGTCGAGCAGTGGACGGCTCGTTGATGCAGCCAGTTCGAACAGACCTTGGGCGCGTGTGGCGTCGTCATGGGCCAGGTCGAGGCCTGCATACACCTGGAGCTGGCTGTCGACACGGCGTCGCGACCGGTCGTTGGCGGGTACCAACAATTCGATGATGCGAGGGTCGGTTCGACGCGCAGCGAGTTGTTCGCGGGCCGCTGGGCCGAGTTCATCTGACGGCAGCTGGAGCGAGGTGAGCGTGAAGCGCGGGGTGAACACGTCGCGGCCGGAGCCGCCGAGGTGGTTGGCGTGAAAGTAGAAGCGTGTGAGATCAGCGAACAACAACCAGAGTGCGACCACGGGAACGGCCAGCATCGCCACGACACCCACGACCAGCGCGATGCCCGCTACTCCGATGCTGCCGATCAACAACGATCGAAGCACGCCGGATACCGAATCACGGGCGACAACGGGCAGAACCACGAGCAAACCTGCACCGGACAACATCCCGACCGCGATGCGATGGAAGGTCGATAGTCGTACCTCGCATCGGGCGACGAACGCACGCGCCGCAGCACGCTCATCCGTCGTCAGCGTCGAGTTCTCGGGCACAGGCAGATTCATGAACCAAGTATCACCTCGCGTTGCGGCGGTACCGCAGAGTGTCCGGCGCACAGCATCCGCTGGGGGACGCGCCCGCGCTCCAGAAGGGCTGTGTCATTGGACTCTGTTGCTTCTCGGCCGGAGCGCTCATGCTGCAGGTCATGAACCAGGCTCACGTCTCGCGGCCACCACAACGCGCCCACGCACCTGACAGGAGAGGGGCGATGGGCGCTAGTGTGCTTCTCCGCTGGGGCTGACGTCGTCGGCGGCGTCGTGATCGGCGCGATCGGCGTCGACGTGTTGCTGCATCTCGACGGGAGACGGCGGTACGTGTTGCTCGCATCGCTCCCGCTGCTGTTGGCAGTTCACCAACTCGTCGAGGCGTTCGTCTGGTGGGGGCTGCAGGGTCACGTCCCCGCCGCCGTCGGTCATGTCGCGACGTGGATCTACCTCGCGTTCGCGTTCGTGCTACTACCCGTACTCGTCCCGCTCGCGATCCTCACCCTCGAACCGGCAGGCCGGCGCCGGAGGACGATGCTGCCGTTCGTCGCACTCGGGGCGGCCGTCTCCGGCCTGCTCCTCGCGGCCATGGTGCGTGGTCCGGTGACCGCAACGCTGGCACCCCACTACATCGGCTACTCCACGGATCTGCACGCAGGCCGTCTCGTAGTGATGCTGTACGTCACCGCGACGTGCGGATCGCTGATCGTGTCCGGTGTCCGTGACATCGCCCGGTTCGGTGTGATCAACCTGATCGCGGTCGCGCTGCTCGCGCAGGTGACCATCGACGGCTTCGCCTCCCTGTGGTGTGCATGGGCCGCGATCAGCAGCGCCGCATTCGCGAACCATCTCCGCTTCGGGGCTCACACGCCCCGGGTCCGGGCGAGCTTCAACCCGGCGACGTGATCGGCGCGAGGTCGATGTCGCAGGGTCTCGTCTGCCGCTGAGCGTCCCGACTCACGACCCGCGCGCACATGCCCTCCGCCCTGAGGCCATCCGACTCTGTGTTCCCGCAACCGCAGGTGGTCTACTGGAAGCGATGAGCACCCCCGACGCGACCCCACCGGACCTCGATGCCGTCGCCGAACAGCGTCACTCGCACGAGCCCCACAGTGATGCCCTCGCGTC
>JBGTEH010000169.1:0-3477 GCA_041747915.1 Ilumatobacteraceae bacterium | reverse complement strand
CGGCTTCGAACGAGGTGAACAGCTCGGTGTACGTCGCCGCCAAGCTGTTCTCGAGTTCCCACGCCGCGGTGGCGAACTCGACGACATCACTGGTTGCGAACTCGTCCTTGAGGGCGTCGTATGCGGCCTCGTTGTAGGTGTCCGCGGAGATCCCGGTGATGGCTGCGAATTGATCGGCGTAGGCCTCGTGGTTGCCACCGAATGCCTGGGCGACTTCGAGCGCGGCGCCCGTGAGCCCGGCCTCGACAGCCTCGCGATACAACAACCTCGCAGCCAACTCCAGCTGGAGAGCCTGGTCGAGCTTGGCGACATCGTCGGGCGTCGGCGAGTACGGCGCAGCCGACGCGGGCTGGGCGACGGCGAGTGCGATGGCGCTGGCAAGCCCGGCGACACCGAGCGCGCCGACGAGGCTGCGCCGCGACGTTGCGGCCTGAGCGGATTCGAGGTCCACGGGGGAGCGTCCTTTCGGGGTCATGCGTTCCACAGCCTTCCCGCTGGGAGGGCATCCGAGCAATTCTAGGTTGGCGGGTCGCGTCATCCGGCGATCGTTCAGAAGTCGAGCGCCGACAGATCTGCGTACCACCCGGCCGAGCGTTCGAGGGCATCCGCCCATCGATCGCGGTCGGCGCGATGGGGGTTGTCGGCACGTGGTTCGACGACGTGTGATGGTTCCCAGAGATCGTCGACGTCGTGGATGTCGTCCCACACGCCCACGCCGAGCCCGGCCATGAACGCAGCTCCGATCGTCGTGGATTCGGCGACGGGCGACACCGCGATCGGTCGATCGGCGGCATCGGCCAAGGCCTGGACGAACGTGGGGTTTCGGCTCATCCCGCCGTCGACTCGCACGGTGTGGATGTCGAGACCGGTGTCGGCGGTGGCTGCGTCGAGGAGGTCGGCGCCGCGATGGGCAACGCCTTCCAACACTGCCCGTACGACGTGCTCGCGCCCCGACCCTCTCGTGAGGCCGAGCAGGGTGCCGCGCGCGCCGTAGTCCCAGCGTGGGGTGCCCAGACCCATCAGCGCGGGTACGTACACCACGCCATCGGAGTCGGCGCATCGGCTCGCGACCTCGTGGCTGTCCGCCGGTTCATCGATCAGGCCCATGTCGGTGCACAGCCACTCCACGTTGGTGCCGGCCGACAACATGATTCCCTCCACTCCCCAGGTGAGGCGACCGTCGATCGACCACAGCGGGAGGGGGTAGGTGCCCTGAGCGTGGCGGTGCGCGCCGTCGGGGGTGGGCTGATCGGTGCACACGTCGAGCATCCCGCCGCTGCCGAACGTGATCTTGGCGCGCCCGGGGCGCACACAGCCTTGCCCGATCAGCGACGCCTGCTGATCGCCGAGCAGCGCCGAAATCGGCGGCGCGCCGTCGAGGGCCGTCGCGTTGCCGCACACGCCGACGGAGTCGACGACCGTGGGGAGCATGTCCGGCGAGATCCCGAACGCATCACACACCGCATGGTTCCAGGCGGAACCGTCGATGGTACGCAGCCCGCTCGTGGTCGCTGACGCGTTGGTCTGGTCGCTGACGTGGACGCTGCCCCCCGACAGCGTCCACGCCATCCACGCGTCGATCGTGCCGACGCACAGGTCGCGGCCGTCGAGGTCGGGGGTGTTGGCGAGCAGCCACGCCACCTTCGTGACCGACTGGTTCGGGGCGAGCACCCACCCGTGTTCGATCTTGGCCACGATGCAGTCGCCAACCGTGCGGAGGTCCTGCCATCCGAGGCCGGGGCCGATCGGCTCGCCCGTCGTTCGGTCCCACAGCAGAACACTGGCGCGCGGGTTGGTGATGCCGACGGCGTCGATGCCGCCGCCCATCGACCACATGGCCGTGCGGGCGGCGTCGAGCATCAACGTTGCCATCATGGCGCCGTCGAACTCGGCCAAGCCGGGCGCCGGATTCTTCGGAGGACACGGCCGGTACTCGAACGTGCGCACGGTCAGCGTGTCGTCGACGACCACCGCGCGTAGGCCGGTGGTACCGACATCGATCACCAGGATGTTCACCATGCCGCCCTCTCTCTGATTCCGGTCTGCCGGTCCGCGTGCTGGTCGGATCCCTACGACTGCGTCCTGTGGCTCGACGGTACGACACCGCGAGCCTGGAGCACGCTTCCGAGCAGCCCGCCGAACAGCCCTGCGAGCATCACGAGCGACAGCGTGAAGAACACGCCGAACAAGTTGACCGTGTCGCCGCCGATCAGGCGGATCGAGATGAACACCGCTTGGGCGCCGAGGTAGGCGATCATCGTCGTGATGATCCCGTGGCTGAGGGGCGTTCCGCGGTTCTGGATCCACGCCGCGCATCCGGCGCCGAGCACGAAACCGAACATCGCGCCGAAGAAGAACAGGGCGTTGAGGCCGCTGTTCGGCGAGTCGAGGAACCCCGCGATCAGAGTGAGCGGAACGGCGAGGAGGAGGCAGACGCCCATGCCGTCGCGAATGGCCTCGACATCGAAGCGGCCGACGGATTCGCTCACGGCCACGGCACGTCGCCGAACGGTGTGGGCAGGCCCAGCTTGCCCGGATTCATGATGCCGTTCGGGTCGAGCGTGGATTTGATCGCGGCGAGAAGTGCATGGCCCGCCCCCAACGCGTCGGCCATGAACCGTCCACGGTTGATCCCCACCCCGTGGTGATGCGACAGGTTGCCGCCACCGGCGAGCACGGCGCGCTGGCCGGCGTCCCACAGCGCGATGTAGGTGGCATCGACCTCGGCCGGCGGGGGAGTGGCGGCGAACGTGAAGTAGAGGCACGCTCCGTCGGAGTAGCTGTGCGAGAGATGGCACGTGGCGGCGCGGGCGTGCGGAACCGCGATGAGTGCGGCGCGCACGTCGTCGAAGAGTGCGTCGATGCGCGACCACGGCGCGGCGATTTCCATCGTGTCGACGACGAACCCCTTGCGGGTCAGACCTTGGAGGGCCGAGGTGTCGTTGCGGTGCCCGAGCCACGCCTCGACGAGTGTGACGTCGGCAGTGGCCGCGCCGACGGCGACGCAGTGGCGCTCGACGATTGACATCGTCGCTTCGACGATTCCCCTGTCGCCTTCGTCGAGCACGAGGAGGATGCATTCGGAGCCGTCGCCGCGCTGACCCCGTTGCGATTCGGCGGCGTCGTAGAGGCGCAGGACCGCTGGAGTCGCGGCCGAGCGCAGGATCCGCCGGCAGGCCTCGACGCCGTCGCCGAACGACGTGAACGAGTATGCCGCCCGTTGCTCGTGCTCGGCGACGGGGTGAGTGCGCAGCCACGCCCTCGTGATCACTCCGAGCGTTCCCTCGGACCCGACGAAGAGTTGTGTCAGGTCGGGCCCGGCAGCGGCGGCCGGCGCGCCGCCGGTTCGGATGGTCGTGCCGTCGGCGAGGACGACCTCGAGGCCCACGACCATGTCCTCGATCTTGCCGTAGCGCGTCGAGTACTGGCCGGCGCCACGTGAGCCGATCCACCCGCCGACGGTCGCCAGATCGAAGC
>JBGTEH010000168.1:0-1686 GCA_041747915.1 Ilumatobacteraceae bacterium | reverse complement strand
GCGGTGAGCGCAACGATCCTCTGCCTCGTCTGGATCGACCGCCGCCGGCTCGTGTACGCCCTCACCACCGGCGTCACGGTTCTGCTGTTGTCGGCGTGGTGGGTCGGACCGTTCCTCTTCGGCCACGAGTTCATGACCGACATGAAGTACGGCTTCCGGCCCGATGGGGCGGCGGACTCGTTCTGGGACATGTTCTTCCCGCTCGCCTCGCCGCTCGACTTCATCATCACCGCGCTCGCCGTCGTCGGCTTCGTGGCCATGATCGTGCGGCGCAACCTCACCGGCACGGCGATCGGGTTGATCAGCCTGGCATTCGTGGCGCTGGTCTACCTGACCCGTGACAGCCTGCCCGGCATCGGGCTGCTGTGGAATCCGCGCCTGCTGCCGTTCGTCTACCTCACGCGGTATCTGCTGATGGTGATCGGTGGGCTGGAGTTGATCACCTGGTTGGTGAACGTGGCCAAGGATCGCCGGGCGTCGACGGAGCTGTCGGCGTACGGGGGTGCCGGCGCGGCGGGAGCGATCACCTTGTCGTGTCTGTTGGTGTTCGGCTGGATGTACGAGACGTTGCCGTTCGACGGGCAGGTGGCGGCGGGTGACAGCTCGGTCTACGCCTGGGGCCCGCTGCGCAAGGGCGCCGAGTCCGGGAGGGCGGTCGCCGACGGTTGGACGCGGTACAACATGCTCGGCTACGAGGGCCGCCCGAAGTACCCGGAATACAACGAACTGGTCACCACGATGGGCGAGATCGGCGAGGACAACGGCTGCGGCCGCGCCCTGTGGGAGAACAACAGCGCCAACGGCGAGTACGGCACCACCATGTCGTTGATGCTGCTGCCGCACTGGACCGACGGATGCATCGCCTCGATGGAAGGCCTGTTCTTCGAGGCGTCCGGTACGACGCCGTATCATTTCCTCACCGCGGCGGCGATGTCGGAGAGCTCGTCCAATCCGGTCCGCCAACTCCGTTACGTCAACAACGACGGTGCGGTCGGAGTGCGCCACATGCACGACCTGGGCGTGCGGTACCTGATGGTGCGCACCGAAAAGGCCAAGGCCGAAGCTCGGCTCCAGGACGACCTCGAACTGATCACCACCTCGGGGCCATGGGAGATCTACGAGCTGCGCGACGCGGCGATCGTCGAACCGTTGACGGTGCAGCCGGTGGTCGTCGAAGGGCGCAGCGGCGATCAACGTGAGCGCAATCTCGAGGTCGGCACGAGTTGGTTCCAGCGCCAGGACGACTGGGCGGCGGTTCCTGCCGACGAGGGTCCGGCCGACTGGCAGCGCATCGGTGTCGACATCGACATGGACGCCCGCGTCGGCGAACCGGGCGATCGGAGCCGCAATGTCGACTACGTGGTTCCCTCCGACCCGATCGTTCCGGTGGCGCTCGATCCGGTCACGGTGAGCAACATCGACGTGCAGAACCAGTCGATCAGTTTCGATGTCGACCAGATCGGCGTTCCGGTTCTGGTTCGCGTGAGCTACTTCCCGACGTGGAAGGTCGAGGGCGCCGATGGGCCGTACCGGGTCGCCCCGAACTTCATGGTCGTCGTGCCTACCAGCAACGAGGTCACGCTCAGCTACTCCAAGACGCCGCTCGACTGGTTCTTCTACGGCTTGACCTTCGTCGGAATTGCGCTGTGTGTGTACTGGCGTCGCCGTGGCGACGTCCACTACGAC
>JBGTEH010000167.1:0-4903 GCA_041747915.1 Ilumatobacteraceae bacterium | reverse complement strand
CAGTGCCGCGAGCGCATCCGAGGGTGCGACCAGGGTCGCCGAGATCGTCACTCCGTCGACTGTAGAGAAGGGGTGTCACAGTCCGCGATCTATCATCCGGTGATGCAGGTGCGCCGAGCCGGTCCCGAGGATCTCCGACGTGCGTGTGTGACGGCGATGCGCTCGTTCGTCGACGATCCGGTGATGCGCTGGCTGTATCCCGAAGACGACGTTTTCCTGGCGCCGAACGGTGCGGTCTTCCGCTCGGCGATGACGGCGTGGATCGGACTCGGCGAGGTGTGGTGCACCGATGATGTCGCCGCCGTTGCGGTCTGGATTCCTCCCGGCCGCCCGGAGATCGAGTTCGCGGATGATCCCGACGCACCACCACCGCCACCGGATCGCCTCGAACGATTCGCCGTCATCGGAGAGGCGATGGCTGCACGTACGCCTGCGGAGCCGCACTGGTACCTCCAGTTGCTCGGGACCCACCCCGACTGGCAACGCCAAGGGCTGGCCGCCGGACTGATGAACGTCGTGTTCGAACGGGCGGGAGCCGAGGGGCTGCCCTGCCATCTCGAGACCGAGACGATCGAGAACGTCGCCTACTACCGCCACCACGGCTTCGATGTGAGCGCCGAGTGGGATCTCCCCGATGGCCCTCACATGTGGGCGATGTACCGCCCGGCGTGACCGCTCAGGCCGAGTGGGCCGCCTCGGCGCGTGAGCGGAGATCACTGACCGCGTGTTCGAGACCTTCGGGATCCTTGTAGAGCGCACTCCCGGCGATCAGTACGTTCGCTCCGGCCGAGACGGCGCCGGCGATGGTGCCGGGACCGATTCCACCGTCGACCTCCAGGTCGACCCTGTCGGCGAGGCCGGCGGCGTCGATCATCGCTCGAATCTCGGCGATCTTCGGCTCCATCGTCGAGATGTAGGCCTGGCCGCCGAAACCCGGATTGACGGTCATCACCAGCACGAGGTCGACCAGGTCGAGCACGTGCGAGATCGCCGACGCCGGCGTCGCCGGGTTGAGTGCGACGGCCGCGTGGGCACCGAGGTCGTTGATGTTTGCGAGGGTGCGGTGCAGATGGGTGCAGGCCTCGGCGTGCACGATGAGCCGCGAGCACCCTGCCTCGATGTATTGCTCGGCCATGACGTCGGGCGTGTAGACCATCAGGTGCGCCTCGAACGGCACGGTCGTATGGGGTCGCGCCGACGCGATCACGTCAGGCCCGAAGGTGAGATTCGGCACGAACTGGCCGTCCATCACGTCCCACTGGATCAGGTCGACGCCGGCCGCTTCCAGCGCGGCGACCTCCTCGCCGAGCTTGGAGAAGTCCGCCGGCAGCACGGACGGGGCGATCTGGATCGGTCGACTCATCGGGGTCTCAACCTACTTGGCGTCGGTGCCCGCCCCGGTTTCGTTCCACTCCTCGTCGGCGTCGTCCCAGCCCTCGTTGCGTTCTTCGACCGTCGCCCTCCAGTTCTCCGCTTCGGCGCGTGATGGATACGGCCCGAGGAGATGCTCGGCCGGGCCCCGTTCCGACGGCGGCACGGCCAGCTTGCGGTCGAGATCCCAGTACCACTCAGTGTCATCGCTCATCGGCGGAGTCTCGCGCAACTGCCGTACGCTGGTCGGATGCGGCTCACCCTGGATCGACTCGTCGCGGGTGGCGATGCGATGGCCCGCGATGGCGACGGCCGCGTCGTGTTCGTCGCCGGGGCGCTGCCGGGCGAGGTCGTCGAGGTCGAAATCGACGCAGCGAAGAAGGATTTTGCTCGCGGTCGTCTGGTCGAGATCATCGAGCGGTCGCCGAAGCGCGACTCGCCGTCGTGTGCGCACCGCCGCGCGGGTTGCGGGGGTTGCGATTGGATGCACTTCCAGCCGCCCGCGCAGCACCACGCGAAGGTCGAGATCGTCCGAGAGTCGTTGCGACGAATCGGTCGCGTCGACGCATGGCTGGTCGACGAGATCGTCGTTGCCAGTGGTGCTGTCGCTCCGTTCGGCTATCGAACCACCATTCGGGTGGTCGGCGGACCCGAAGGCAGCGTCGGGTTCCGGGAGCATGCATCCGATCGGGTGGTTCCGGTCACGAGTTGTCCGGTCGCAGAGTCGAAGCTCTCCCGGCTCCTGGCAGTCATCGAGGTCGATGAGGGGGCCGAACTGACGTTGCGCACGTCGGTGGCGACCGGCGCCATCACGGCGATCTGGGACAAGCGTCACCGCAAGGCGATCCGCGGCCTGCCGTCGGAGGTGCACATCGGCGAACGAGCGTGGCTGACCGAACGAGTCGCGGGGCGCGACCTGAGGGTGTCGGCGGGCTCGTTCTTCCAGTCGGGAGCCCAGGCCGCCGAACTTCTCGTGGCGGCTGTGGCCGCTGCGGCCCCGGAGTTGTCGACTGCACGTCACGCGGTCGACGCCTACGGCGGTGTCGGGCTGTTCGCCGCCACCGCGATGTCGTCGGCCGAGCACGTCACCGTGATCGAGTCCGGCAAGTCGGCGTGTCTCGATGCCGAGCACAACCTGGCCGGGCGGAGTGCCAGCATCGTGCGCGCCGAGGTCACCGGATGGACACCGCCGTCGGGCTCCGGCGAGCTCGAATCCGTCGACGTGATCGTCGCCGATCCCGCCCGCCCGGGGCTCGGCAAACCGGGCGTTCAGGCGCTGACCGCCGCAGGAGCTGGCGTCCTCGTGCTGGTGAGTTGCGATCCGGTGTCGTTGGCTCGCGACGTCACTCTCCTCGAAGCTGCCGGTTATCGACCCGAGCGAGTCGAGGTGCTCGATCTCTTTCCCAACACCCACCACGTCGAGACGGTCACTCGTTTCGTTCCGGTGGTCGACTGAATCTCTGCGCGCGTTGTCATCCGGGAGGGCGTTGTGAAACGTACAGACGATGTGAGACGGGAGTACACGGACGCGTCCGACGCGGCGCTGGTGGTGTCGATCGGTCGCTATCAGCAGGCAGCCCTCGCTGAGGCGTACCGCCGTCACGCCGGGGCCACCTTCGGGCTCGCGAAGCGACTGCTCAACGATCACGCACGTGCGGAGGAAGTGGTACAAGAGGTCTTCGTCCGGCTGTGGAACGAACCGAGCCGCTTCGACCCCGAGCGTGGCACGCTGCGCAGCTTCCTGTTGGCTCACACGCACGGCCGCTCCGTCGACCTGATCCGCGCCGACGCGTCCCGGCGAAATCGGGAAGAGAAGGAGGCGCGCCAGCAGGCCGATGGTGGTTACGACATCGCTCACGAGGTGTGGGATCTTGCGCTCGCCGGGCACGTGCGTGACGCGATGGAGGCCTTGCAACCCGGCGAACGCGAGGCGATCGAGCTGGCCTATTTCGGTGGGCTCACCTACAAGGAGGCTGCCGACCGACTCGGCGAGCCCGAGGGAACGGTCAAGAGTCGGATCCGCGCCGGCCTCAAACGGTTGCGCGTCGAGTTGGTCCATGCTGGCGTTGGCCTGGGTGGTGAGTGATGATGGGTGCAGGGATGGGCGACATGGGCGTGTCTGACGGTGACGGGTACGAACTCGACGAATTGCTGGGTGCCTACGCGCTCGATGCGGTCGACGCCGACGAGCGCCGCCGCGTCGAGGACTACCTCGAGGCGAACCCTCGTGCCGCCGCCGAGGTGCGCGACCATCGAGAGGTTGCAACGATGCTGGCGTTCACCGGCGCCGATGCGCCCGACGAACTCTGGGATCGCATCGCCGGTGAGATCGAGGAGCACGCTCCGCCTCCCGGGCCCGAGCTTGCCAAGGTGTTGTCGATGGACGACAGCCTGCGCCGCAATCGGATGGCCACCATTGCCCCATGGCTCGTGTCGGCGGCGGCGGCCGTCATCGTGGGTTTGGTGGCGTTTGGGCTCGCCGACCGCGCCGATGCTCCGAACGAACCGATGTCGAGTGCGATCGAAACGGCGCGGGGCGACCGTGATTCGGTGATCACCACGTTGGTGTCGGACGCCTCCGATGCGTCCGCGGAAGCGATCATCGACCAGGACGGCCACGGTTTCGTCATCGCGCAGGATCTGCCGACCCTGCCGAGCGACCAGACCTACCAACTGTGGGGTGTGGTCGAAGACGGACAGGTCATCTCGCTCGGGATCTTCGGACCCAATCCCGAGATCGAGACGTTCACCGTCGAGGGCGCGGTGAGCGCGCTGGCGATCACGATCGAGCAAGCCCCGGGCGTCGTCTCCGACGGCAACCCCGACGGCGCCTTCGTCGGCGCCTTCTGATCGCGCCCACCCACCCGTTGCGATGAGAGATGAGCGCGCTACAGGTGCGCTCATCTCTCATCGTCGGAGATTGCCGCGATGTTGCGATGAGATTCGTGCGCAACTGTTGCGCTTGGGCTCATCTCTCATCGCACGCTGGATCGGGTGCGTAGTCTGACCGGGTGATCGCGCCCACGTGTTCCGAGCAGGTCGCCGACGCGCTCGCCGACGGTCGGGCGGTGGTGGCGTTGGAGTCGACGATCTTCTCGAATCTCGGCCTGCCGTCGCCTGCCAACCGTGACGCGCTGGATCGCTGCATGGCAGCGGTGCGACGTGGCGGAGCGCTACCCGCGGTGACCGCGGTTCTCGATGGGGTGACGCGACTCGGACTGAACGACGCAGAGCAGGAGCGGATCCTCGGCGAGGCGCGCAAGGTCGCCGAACGCGACATCGCCGTGGCGGTCGGCCAGTGCTGGGAGTTCGGGGCGACGACCGTGTCGGCGTCGGTGGCGATTGCTGCCGCCGCTGGTGTCTCGGTGTTCGCCACCGGCGGGATCGGTGGTGTTCATCGCGGTGCCGAGGCCACCGGTGACATCTCCGCCGACCTCGACGCCATCGCTTCTCACCCGGTGATCACCGTGTCGGCCGGAGCCAAGGCATTCCTCGACCTCGCGCGAACGCTGGAGTTTCTCGAGACCGCCGG
>JBGTEH010000166.1:0-2862 GCA_041747915.1 Ilumatobacteraceae bacterium | reverse complement strand
GCGAATCATGGTCGACTCGGCCACGAAGTCGATGGCACACGCCGGCGTCACGGCCGACGACATCGCGCTGGTCGTGCCTCATCAGGCGAACATCCGCATCATCTCGGCGTCGTGCGATCGGCTCGGGATCGGCCTCGATCGTGCGTCGATCGTGCTCGACCACACGGGCAACACCTCCGCTGCATCGGTTCCCCTTGCGCTCGCCGCGGCGCTCGATGCGGGCCGAGTGAGCGACGGCGATCTGGTTCTGTTCGTCGGCTTCGGCGCTGGTATGACGTCGTCGAGCGCCGTGGTGCGATGGGACCAGAAGTCACACGAGCGCATCTCTCGCGACCGGAGCGCGACGTCGTGACCGAGGGACGCATCGTCCTCATCACTGGCGGGTCACGGGGCATCGGCCTCGCCTGCGCTCGCCGATTCCAGGAGCAAGGAGATCGCGTCGCCGTCACCTACAATTCCTCGCCGCCGCCCGAGGGATTGTTCGGCGTGAAGTGTGATGTCACCTCCAACGACGAGGTCGATGCCGCCTTTGGTGGTGTCGAGGAGCACTTCGGCGGCACTGTCGAGGTGCTCGTCTCCAACGCCGGGATGACCCGCGACGGTTTGCTGTTGCGGATGGGTGAGGACGACTTCACCGCGGTCGTCGACGCCAATTTGACCGGCGCATACCGAGTCGTGAAGCGCGCCTCGCGTGGGATGCTCAAGGCCCGGTCGGGTCGGATCGTGCTCATCTCGTCGGTCGTCGGTCTGCTGGGGTCGGCCGGCCAGGCCAATTACGCTGCGTCGAAGGCCGGGCTCGTAGGGTTCGCTCGATCCGTCGCTCGCGAGCTCGGTTCGCGGTCGATCACCGTCAACGTGGTGGCGCCCGGCCCGGTCGCCACCGACATGACCGACGCACTCGGTGACGCCCGACTCGCGGAGCTCACCGCCATGGTGCCGTTGCAGCGCGTGGCCCAGCCTGCGGAGATCGCCGGGGTCGTCGCCTTTCTTGCATCGGCCGACGCGGCATACATCACCGGTGCGGTCGTTCCCGTCGACGGAGGCCTCGGGATGGGGCACTGACGCTCACCGATCGCGATCAACGGCTCGCCGAACACGGTGTGCCTACACTTCCCAACCGACTCGACAACATCCGAATCCAGCCGCAACAAACCGCTGCAACATCCGTTCCGCAACACATCAAGGAGAAGACCGTGGATCCAGAACTGTTCGCCCGCTTCCGCAAGTGCGCCGTCGAGGTGCTGTCCGTCGAGGAGAGCGCCGTCGTTCCCGAAGCGAACTTCGGTGACGACCTCGACGCTGACAGCCTCGACCTGGTCGAACTGGTGATGGCGCTCGAAGAAGAGTTCGACGTGTCGGTTCCCGAGGAAGACCTCGAAGGAGTCGAGACCGTCAAGCAGGCGTACGACATCGTCGTCGCGAAGCTCTGATGGACAGCGGCCGTCGGGTCGCGGTCACCGGCCTGGGCGTCGTCGCCCCGACGGGCATCGGGCGCGAACCGTTCTGGTCCGGCCTGCTCGGCCCCGGAGCCACGGGTGGGCAATCGCTCGTCATCGATGACTGGGATCCCGACCCGTACTTCGACTCTCCCAAACACTCGCGCCGCACCGATCGCGTCGAACAGTTCGCCGTCGCGGCGGCGGGCGAAGCATTCGACCAGACGGGCGGCGTGGACGCGATCGGTGTCGATCCGGCTCGGTTCGGCACCATCTTCGCGACCGGTGTCGGCGGATTGCGCACGATCGAAGATCAGGTCGAGGTTCGCCTCGACAAGGGCGACCGGCGCGTCTCACCGTTCCTGGTGCCGATGATGATGGCGAACGCATCCGGGGCGTCGATCTCGATGCGGTACGGACTGCAAGGTCCGAACGAAACGATCTGTACGGCGTGCGCCGCCGGTTCGCACGCGATTGCGTACGCCGCACGACTCATTCGCTGGGGTGTCATCGACGCCGTGGCCACCGGTGGCAGCGAAGCCGCAGCAACCGCAACAGCGCTCGCCGGCTTCCGGAACATGACCGCGCTGTCGACCGTCGGCGTCAGTCGACCGTTCGATGCCGACCGTGACGGTTTCGTACTCGGCGAGGGAGCAGCGGTACTCGTGCTCGAGGAGTGGTCGAACGCCGTGGACCGGGGCGCAACGATCCTCGGGGAAATTCTCGGTGGTGCGAGCACGGCCGACGCCCATCACATCACGGCGCCCTCACCCGGCGGTGTGGGGGCAATCGCGTGCATGCGCCTTGCGCTCGCCGAGTCCGGCATCGAGCCGGCCGACGTGAAGCAAGTCAACGCCCATGGCACCTCGACGCCGCTCAACGACGCCGCTGAAGCCGCAGCGATCACCGAGGTCTTCGGCGCTCGCAACGTTCCCGTCGTCTCGATCAAGGGAGTCACCGGGCATTCCCTCGGTGCCGCCGGTGCACTCGAGGCCGCCGCAGCGTTGTTGTCGATCGAGCACCGCTTGATTCCGCCAACGGCCAACACCAAGGTGCTGAGCGACGACATCGACATCGACCTCGTGATCGGTGAGCCCCGTCCGTGGGAGCCGGGCCCTGTGATCTCGAACAACTTCGGTTTCGGCGGCCACAACGGCTCCGTCGTCATCGCCCCGCCCGGCCCCTGACCTCCGAAATTCTCCTCCCGTTGCGCGCTCAGCGCGCACTCCGAGGAGAATTTGGGAGGTGGGAGCTGTCAGGCGTCGGCGAGCACGAAGAGGAGGTCGCATTGGCAGGCGACCTGGTCGCCGACTCGGGCGCGGCCCGAGCCTTTTCCCGCACGTGCCGACATCCGACCGAGTTCCACCTCGAGGATCAATTCGTCACCCGGCACGACCTGACGGCGGAAGCGAGCAGAATCCAGCCC
>JBGTEH010000165.1:0-6581 GCA_041747915.1 Ilumatobacteraceae bacterium | reverse complement strand
GGCCAAGCGCTCGTGGTGATCATGGAAGGCCTGCCGGCGGGTCTGGAGATCACCGTCGAACAGATCCAGGCCGAAATGGCACGCCGCCGACTCGGCTACGGACGTGGGCCGCGACAGAAGTTCGAACAGGACGAGTTGACGCTCATCGGCGGTGTCCGCCACGGTCGCACGCTCGGGTCTCCGGTGGCGATCGAGATCAAGAACAGCGAATGGTTCCGCAGCGACAAGTGGCACGAGGAGATGGACCCGGCGCCGGGAGTGACCAAGGACCCACTCACTCAGGTCCGACCCGGTCATGCGGACCTGGCCGGGATGCAGAAGTACGGATTCACCGACGCCCGTGACGTGCTCGAACGAGCCAGCGCCCGCGAAACCGCAGCTCGCGTGGCCGCCGGTGCGGTCGCCAAGGCGCTGCTGGCGCCACTCGGGGTCGACATCATCTCCCATGTGATCCAGATGGGAGAGGCGCGGGTTGCGGGTGATGCTGCCCGGCCCACGCCCGACCAACTGGATCGCGTCGACGACAATCAGGTGCGTTGCTTCGACATCGACGCCAGCGAGGCCATGATCGGCGAGATCAAAGCTGCGGCCAAGGACGGCGACTCGCTCGGCGGCGTCGTGGAAGTCCTCGGCTTCGGTGTCCCCGTCGGCCTCGGAAGCCATGTCCACTGGGACCGCAAGCTCGATGCGCTGCTGGCGCAGGCGATCATGAGCATCCAGGCCGTCAAGGGCGTCGAGATCGGCGACGGCTTCGAGGTCGCCGGCCGCCGCGGGAGTGTGGCCCACGATCCGATCTCGTGGGATTCCGACGCCAGGGTCTATCGCCGGGGCAGCACGCTGGCGGGTGGCACCGAAGGTGGCATCTCCACCGGCGATTTGCTCGTGGTGCGAGCGGCGATGAAGCCGCTCGCCACCCTGAACAGGCCGACACTCGAAACCGTCGACACGGCAACCAAGGAGTCGGCTGTGTCGTTCAAGGAACGCACCGATGTCACGGCGGTTCCGGCGATGGGTGTCGTCGCCGAGACGATGGTTGCGCTCGTGCTCGCCGGTGAGGCGCAGCGCAAGTTCGGCGGCGACTCCGTCGACGAGTTCGTCCGCAACGCCGAGGCGTTCGCGGCAACGCTGGCGTGATGCCCGTGCTCGTGACGTGATGGTCCCGAACCCGCCCGTCCATCTGGTCCTCGTCGGAATGATGGGGGTCGGCAAGTCGACCGTGGGACGGGCGCTGGCCGGTCGCCTCGATCGCCCGATGTTCGACTCCGACGAGATGATCGAAGCCATCACGGGGCGTACCGTGCGCGAGATCTGGGTCGCTGACGGCGAACCCGCGTTCCGGGCGCTCGAGACCGACGTGTTGCTCGACGCCCTACGATCGGAGGAACCATCGGTCATCGCAGCCGCCGGTGGGGTGGTGTTGAGCGAGACGAATCGTCGCGCTCTCCAGAGCGGCGGCGTACATGTGGTGTGGTTGTCGGCCGACGTCAGCGTCCTGCTCGAGCGGGTCCGCAGCGCCGGCCATCGACCGCTGCTCGACGATGACCCCGAAGCGACACTGCGGCGGTTGTTCGACGAACGTGCCCCCCTGTACCAAGAGGTCTCCGACTCGATCGTGTCGGTCGACAACCGGTCGATCAACGACGTGACCAAGGCGGTGCTGCGATGCGCCGGGTGACAGTGCCGATGGGGGAGCGCTCGTACGACGTCGTTGTCGGCGCCGGAGCGATCGGAGAACTCGACGCGTTGCTGCCGTCGGGCGCAACGCGTGTCGCGATCGTGACGCAAGAGTCGATACCGCTGAGGTGGATCCCGTCGTCGAACCGAACGTTCGAGACCCAGATCATCGCCGAGGGCGAGGCCGCGAAGTCGCTCACCACTGTCGAAGCACTCACTCGCGGGTTCGCCCGCCAGGGCCTGACACGCCGTGATGTCGTGGTCGCGATCGGTGGTGGCATGGTCACGGATGTCGCCGGGTTCGCTGCTGCGTCGTGGCATCGAGGAACACCGGTGGTCCACGTCGCGACGACGCTGCTCGGCATGGTCGACGCAGCGATCGGCGGCAAGACCGGAGTCAATCTGCCCGAAGGCAAGAACCTCGTGGGTGCCTTCTGGCAACCGTCGGGCGTGATCTGTGATCTCGACGCGCTGGCGACACTTCCCGAGAGAGAGATGCGCTGCGGGCTCGGCGAGATGTCGAAGTACCACTTCCTCACCGGCGACGACCTGTTGGCGTTGCCGCTCGACGAGCGCATCGCCCGGTGCGTCGAGATCAAGGCCGACGTGGTGGCGTCCGACGAACGTGAGGGCGGTCGCCGCGCGCTGCTGAACTACGGCCACACCCTTGCGCATGCGATCGAGATCGCCACCGACCACGAGATCGCCCACGGAGAAGCGGTGGCCATCGGGCTGATGTTCGCCGCCGAACTCGCCTTCGAGTTGGGTCGCATCGACAATGCCCGAGTCGACGAACACCGACGTGTCGTGGCCGGCGAGTACGGCCTGCGTGTCACGCCCCCCGAGCGTCTCGACGTGGAAGAATTGATGTCGCTCATGGCTCGCGACAAGAAGGCCCTCGAAGGGCTCACGTTCGTCCTCGACGGCCCCGACGGGGTCGAGGTGGTGGCCGACGTGGCCGAGTCAGCCGTCCGCTCCACCCTCGACCGGTTCGTGTAACGCTGGTGTCAGACACCATGCAGTACACGCCGATCGACTTCGCTCGACGAGTCGCGATGATCCAGTCGCGTCTGCCGCTCGGCAACGGTTGTGATGCGCTGTTGTTCACCGACCTCCTCGACGTTCGCTGGCTGACCGGATTCACGGGGTCGAACGGGTGGGCAGTGGTCGGCGCCGACGAGCTGATCCTCGGCACCGATGGCCGCTACGGCGAGCGCGCCCGGGCCGAAACATCAGCCAGCGGAGCGACCGTGTTCGCCGAGACGACTCGCGCCAAGCTGCACGAGCGAATGGTGGCGTCAGTGCGCACGGCACGCGCCGTCGGCCTCGATCCGGCATCGACCAGCCACGCCGAGTGGAAGCGGCTGGCCACGGACGTCGCCCTCGAACCCACCGACTCAGTCGTCGGCGTTCAACGCCAGATCAAGGACACCGCCGAGATCGAACGGATGACCGCTGCTGCCGCCGCCGCAGATGCGGCACTCGGCGAGGTCGAGCCGTTGCTCTTCGCGACCCTCGATTCACCGGTGACCGAGGCCGACGTCCGCAACGAACTCGAGTACCGCATGCGCCTCCACGGTGCCGACGACCGCAGCTACGAGACCATCGTGGCCTCTGGTCCGGACCACGGTGCCCGTCCGCACCACGAGGTGGGTTCGCGAACGATCGGGGAGGGCGACACGGTGATCATCGACGTCGGCGCTCTCGTCGACGGGTACCACTCCGACATGACTCGGTCGTACGTGATCGGCGAACCGACGTCCGAACAACGCGAGATCTACGCGCTGGTCGAAGCGTCGCACGGCGCCGGAGTTGCGGCGTTGCGTCCCGGCATCTCGGCTCGTGCGCTCGACCGTGTCTGTCGTGACGTGTTCGACGAGGCCGGATACCTCGACTGGTACCTGCACGGCACCGGACACGGGGTGGGGCTCCAGATCCACGAATCGCCGTTCCATTCCCAGGCCTCCGAGGAAGTGATCATCGACGGCAACGTGGTGACGGTGGAGCCGGGCCTCTATCGTGTCGGCTTCGGTGGATTCCGCATCGAGGATCTCCTCGTCGTCACCGAAGCCGGCTCCCAGCCCTTGACACACACCCCGCCGCGACCATTCCCGGGCTGACCCGCACCGACCGATCCGACCGACGACGAAGGACCCACCATGCCGCAAATCTCCGTGAACGACCTGAAAAACGGAATCACCCTCGAACTCGACAACGGGCTGTTCCAAGTCATCGAGTTCCAGCACGTCAAGCCGGGCAAGGGTGGCGCGTTCGTGCGCACCAAGATCCGCAATGTGCGCAACGGCGCCGTGATCGACAAGACCTTCAACTCCGGTATCAAGGTCGAGCAGGCGATCGTCGACCGCCAGGACATGCAGTACCTGTACCACGACGGCACCGACTACGTGTTCATGAACACGTCCACCTACGACCAGACCAACGTCCCCGAGGTCGCTCTCGGCGAGGTGAAGGACTATCTGATCGAGCAGATGGTCGCCCAGATCGCGTTCTACGACGGCGAGATCATCGGGGTCGAGATCCCGGCCTCGGTCGAACTGGCGATCGGGATGACCGAGCCCGGTCTGCAGGGTGACCGATCGAGCGGCGGCACCAAGCCGGCGACGCTGGAGACGGGCAAGGAGATCAAGGTGCCGCTCTTCATCGAGACCGGCGACAGGGTACGCGTCGACACGCGTACCGGCGACTACATGACCCGCGTCTGAGGTCCGATGCCGCCGATCCCACGCCCCGACGAGCGCTCCGATTCGCGCGAACGCGCCCTGTACCTGCTGTACGAGGCGGAGTCGAAGGGCCTGACGCCGATCGAGGTGCTCGAACTCCAGGTCCTCGCTCCCGACGAGATGACCCAGCTTCTCGTGCGCGGCGTGGCAGAGCACGGTGAACGCCTCGACACCGCGATCGCCGCCAAGGCGACGGGATGGACGCTGGCGCGGATGCCCGTCATCGACCTCAACGTGTTGCGGATCGGAGCGTTCGAACTCGCCGAGCGACCGGACGTGCCGACGGCGGTCGTCCTCGACGAAGCCGTCACCCTCGTCAAGCAGTTCTCGACCGACGACAGCGGTCGCTTCGTGAACGGCGTCCTGGCCGCACTGGTTGCCGAACTGCGCGGCTGACGACGCGCAAGACTGTGGGGATGACCGACGTCGCCGATCCCGTCACGCTGCAGCGTGACGAGTCGGTCCCGGCGACCATCGGGTCGCGGTTCGCCTGGGTCACGGTTCCCCAAGTCGTCCTCGGTGCGATCGTCGTCACCTACGTCGCGTATTTCACACAGCGGTCGCTCGACATCCATCACGCACTCGGCACCGCGTCGTACGACTCGGCGCTCTACGACCAGGGCGTCTGGCTGCTGTCGCGGTTCGAGACCCCGTTCGTGACGTTGATGGGTCGGAACCTGTTCGGCGACCACTCGTCGTTCGTGCTCGTGCTCCTCGTGCCGTTCTACTGGGTCTGGCCTTCGGCCGGCGTGCTGTTCTTCTCGCAGTCATTGGCGATCGGTGCCGGAGCGATCCCGGTGTTCCTCGTCGGACGCAGACGGATCGGCAACGAATGGCTGGCGTCGGTCGTCGCCGCTGCGTACCTCGTGCACCCAGCGGTGGGATGGACGAACCTGGAGAACTTCCATCCCGATGCGTTCCTCGGCGTGTTCGTCGGCTTCGCGATCTGGGCAGCGCTCGACCGGCACTGGAAGACGTACCTCGCCTTCGTCCTGCTGTCTCTCACCGTGAAGGAGGACGCCTCGCTCGTCCTGGTTCCACTCGGCGTCTGGGTCGCCGTGAAGCGCGACCGCAGGATCGGACTCGTCACCGTTCTCGGCAGCGTCGCCTTCATGGCGTTCGCGATGCTCGTCGTGATGCGCGGGCTGATCGGTGTGCCGACCCGCAACGGATGGCGGATCCCGTTCGGTGGACCCCGCGGCGTCGTCGACACCGCGCTGACGAACCCGAGCGACCTGGCGAGGTACCTTCGCAGCGGCGATCGGCCGTGGTATCTCGTCCAGATGACGGCCCCGTTCGCCTGGCTGTTCGCCCGGCGTCCCGCTGTCGCGGCGATCAGCGGCCTGGTCCTGTTCACGAACGTGTTGAGCACGTTCTGGTACCAGCATCAGATCGAGTTCCACTACAGCCTCGTGGCCGTCCCGGCACTGAGCATCGGCACGGCGTACGCGATCGGGTCGATCCGCGAGCGGGCATCGGGCCGACCGTTGCGAGCCATGGCGGTCGGAGCGCTGGGGGTCATGGCGCTCGTGACGTCGACGTTGTGGGCGCCGGTTCCGTGGGGCCGGACGCCGTTGTTCTACGGCGACCGAAGCAGCGGCTGGGCGACGGCCGCCCGCGAGATCATCGACGAGGTTCCCGACGGCGCGATCGTGTCGGCGCACTACCGGATCACCCCGCACATCGCCCACCGACGCGAGATCTACCAGTTCCCGACACCGTTCCGAGCCGTGCTCTACGGACCCGACGGCAACGTCGACGGCCCCCGCATCCCCGATCGCGCCGAGCGCGTCGAGTACGTCGTCCTCCCCGCTGGCGAGAGCGACTACCCGGTCGACGACTGGAACCTGGTCAGCCCCGCCTTCGACCTCGTCGACTCCAACGACTTCTGGGCCGTCTACCGTCGAGACTTCGACATCCCCCTGCCCGAGCCGGTTCCGTAGCCGGGTGTGCGAGCGACCCACGTCGAGCACGCCGCCACGTGGCTCAGGTGGTGGGATTCAGGTGATGGGGTCGCCGCCGGGGTCGTGGATGGTCCAGGTGCCGTCGGGGTGTCTGCGTGGTCGGTATCGGTGGGTGGTCTTGAGTCGGTTGTGGCGTCCGCACATGCCGTTGGCGTTGTCGGGGGCGGTGGCACCTTGGTGTTGCCATTCGATGTTGTGGTCG
>JBGTEH010000164.1:0-2423 GCA_041747915.1 Ilumatobacteraceae bacterium | reverse complement strand
GCCTTGTTCCCCCTGGGCTCGCGCTCGCGCATCACGATCACGCGGCCACTCTCGACGGGAACACCGTCGACGTAGACCTGGTCACGTGGACCGACGTGCTCGTCGAGCGAGACCAGGCGACCCTCCCGCCGGGCGTGCAGCTCGTCCTCGGTCTGTCGCATCACGGAGCGCCCTTCACGCACCGCCTCGACCACATCGTGCGTCCTCGCTCGCACCGAGCCCGCCGCCGCGCGCGCCATCTGGGTCGGTGCGATCTGCGACGCCGTTGCCTTGATCTTCTTCTTGGCATAGCCGGCGGTGGCCACACCTGCGACCACGCCTCCGGCGAACCACGTCACTCGCTTGATCATGTTCGTCTCCGTCGTCGATGGGTGGTCCGAGTGTCGCCCGCCTCGCGAGCGTCGATGGCGGGTCGTTCGACCTGCGGGATCGTCGGGACACGGCGCAGTCGGGCGATCGTGCGCGATGTTCCTCGAGCGAGTCCGGCGGCCTTGATCATGGGGGCCGAGAACGACGTTCGTGCAACCGTGTTGCCGACGGCATCGCCGATTGCCTCGGCCGACCCCAGTACACGATCGAACCGTTCGAGGTCGGCGCGAGCCTCGTTCACGGTGGCTCTGGCCTCGTCGGTCGTGTCCTGCAGCTCGCGGATCAGCGGTGTCGTCTCGTCGCGCAGGTCATCGAGTTCGCGTCGCACGTCGCGCAACGCGTCGAGCACCCTCATCAGCACTACCACGAGCGCAGCGAAGCCGATCGAACACAGCACGCCGGCAATGACGAGAAGGAGTTCGCCCGAACTCATGTGGGATCATCCCGCGTCATGCGTTCAGCCACTGATCGTTCGTCGCCGTGATCTGACGGTTCGTACCAGCGGCGGCCCCGGAGTCCGTCGGGGAGGTACTGCTGCGCAACCGTGCTCGAAGCATGGTCGTGAGGATACTCGTACCCGGTTCCGTGGCCGAGCGTTGCGGCTCCCTGGTAGTGCGCATCGCGGAGATGAGCGGGCACTTCGCCCACCGCTCCGTCGCGCACGTCCTGTCGTGCGTTCCAGATGGCCAGCGCGGCACGGTTGCTCTTCGCGGCAACGGCGAGGTAGATCGCCGCCTCGGCGAGGTTCAACTGTGCCTCGGGTAGCCCGACATGCTCGAGTGCGTGCGCAGCCGCGACCGCGACCTGCAGCGCGTTGGCATCGGCCAGCCCGATGTCTTCGGACGCAAAGATCACCATCCGTCGCGCGATGAATCGGGCGTCCTCGCCGGCCTCGAGCATTCTCGCCAACCAGTACACCGCGGCGTCGGCGTCGGAACCCCGCATCGACTTGATGAACGCGCTCACCACGTCGTAGTGATCGTCGCGCCCATAGCGCAGGGCCGTCGTGCCCAGTGCAGACTCGACGTGCCCCAACTCGACGTTCGTGTAGCCGGCCAATGCGCAGGCGACCTCGAGTGCCGTGAGGACCTGGCGTCCGTCGCCCCCGGCGCGATCCGTCAGTAATGTCACAGCGTCGACGTCGGCCGTCACCCCTTCGGCCTGCAGCCCCCGTGCCACCAGTTTCTCGATCGCCGACCGATCGAGCGGCTCGAGGCGGAAGAGGGTCGAACGACTGCGCAGCGGAGCGTTGACCTCGAAGAACGGGTTCTCCGTGGTGGCGCCGATGAGCGTGAGAGTCCCGTCTTCGACGGCGGGGAGCAGAGCATCTTGCTGTGACTTGGAGAAGCGGTGGATCTCGTCGAGAAACAGAATCGTGCCCTGCCCGCGTTCACCGAGACGCTGCCGGGCCCGCTCGATCGTCTCGCGGACGTCCTTCACCCCAGCGGACACCGCCGACAACTGTTCGAACGCTCGGTCGGTGCTTCCCGCAACGGCGAGTGCCAAGGTGGTCTTGCCGGTCCCGGGCGGTCCCCAGAGCAACGCTGAGGTCAGACGATCGGTCTCCACGAGCCGTCGCAGGGGCTTGCCGGGCCCGACGAGATGCTCTTGACCGACCACGTCGTCGATCGTTCGAGGCCGCAGACGCGCCGCCAAGGGCGCTCGCGCCCGACGTTGTTCCTCGGCCGCAACGGCGAACAGGTCATCGTTCACAGCGGCGCGAGCGCAGTGCGGTAGGCGCAACGACGGAACTCGACCACGTGATCGACGAGCCACGACGGATCGGCCCACTTCCACGCCACGAACTCGATGCCGTCGGGACGGGGGCTCACGTCGTCCGATCGCGCCCGGAAGAAGAACCAACGTTGGGCCTGCCCGAGGCGCTTGCCATCGCGGCGTACGTGCTCGGGGAATTCGTAGACCAACCAATCGGGGTGTTCTCGCACCAACTCCACGTCACTGTCGTCGAGCCCCGTTTCCTCTCCGAGTTCCCTCCACGCAGCGACGCTCGGGGTCTCGCCCACGTCGATGCCACCCTGCGGCAACTGCCATGC
>JBGTEH010000163.1:0-2436 GCA_041747915.1 Ilumatobacteraceae bacterium | reverse complement strand
GGCGTGCTCGGCGACCTGAAGACTCCGGTCGGCGACGGCAACGTCGTGGTCGGGATCGGTGGGAGCACCGGGGTCTACGAAGGCCCGGCCCGGCTGGTTCGGAACTTCGACGACCTGTTCACCCTCGAGCAGGGCGACGTGTTGGTGACGACCGCAACCGGCGAGTCGTTCAACGCGTTCTTGTCACTGCTCGGCGCCGCGGTGACGGATCACGGAAGCTTCGCATCGCACGCCGCGATCATGGCTCGCGAGATGGGATTCCCCGCAGTTGTCGGCACCGTGGATGCCACCCGCCGCATCGCCAATGGCGTGATGGTCCGCGTCGACGGCGAAGCGGGCACGGTCACCATTCTCGGCGCCTGACCGGTCACGGAGTCCGTGGTTGTACGGAGCACGGTCAGGAGCGCGCATACGATCGGCCCATGGCCATCGCCCGCTTTCCCGTCGTTGCGATCGACTGTCCCGATCCCGGTGAACTCGCTCGGTTCTACGGCAGCATCCTCGAGTGGCCCTTGACCGTCGAGGACGATGGGTCGTGGGCCGACATTCGCCACCCCGACGGTGTGGTGATGATCAACTTCCAGCGCGTCGAGGACTACCGCAAGCCTGCGTGGCCCGGCCAGGACCACCCGCAGCAGATGCACCTCGATGTCGACGTCGATGACCTCGACGAAGGCGAAGCAGCGGTCATCGCCCTCGGCGCGACGAAGCATCCGCATCAACCCGGTTCCACATTTCGGGTCTTTCTCGACCCCGCCGGTCACCCGTTCTGCCTCTGCCTGGGGTAGCTCAGCGCTCGCGGCCCGTACGATGGCGAACCGCAACCGGCGCCTTGCGCCTGGCCTCTCTAGCTCAATGGTAGAGCAGTGGACTTTTAATCCATTGGTTCAGGGTTCGAGCCCCTGGGGAGGCACCGGCGTGCGCGGGCGCGTCACGAGCCGAAGTCGTCGGGGCCGACGACCGACTCGTTGCGTTCGACGGCCAGAACGATTCGTTCTGCCACGACCGCGGGCGCGAGACCGGTGGGCATCTTCGGTGCGGTGCCGGCGAGTGGACGGTCGGCCAATCCGGTCTCGGTGTGCGGCGGTCGGACATCGATCACCTGCACCTTGAACCGTCGGAACTCGCGCCGTGTCGCCTCCATTGCAGCGGCCGCGCCCGCCTTCGACGCCGAGTACGCGGCCATGCCCGGCATCGGCGACTCGGCCACGACCCCAGACACGTTCACGAAGAATCCCCCGGTCTCGCGCAATGCCGGTGCCGCGCGCTTCGCCAGCCACATCGGACCGAGCGAGTTGGTGATGAACAGCTCCTCCATGACCACGTCGTCGGTGTCGACGAGATCCCCGAACGCAACGATCCCCGCAGCCACGATCACCCCGTCGAGTCGTCCGTGCGTGGCGACGCACTGCGCAACGAGCGCGTCGCCCGCCGTGCTGTCGCGCAAATCGATGGCAACATCGACTGCCCCTCGACGACCAACGCGCACCACGGTGGCGTCGCGTGTGGAAAGCGCGTTGACGATTGCGCTCCCCAGGCCGCCCGTGGCGCCCACGACTGCGACGACCGCTCCTGAGAGTTGACGCTCCATGCGACTGGTCAGATTCCGAACGACGCGGACCTGACCGCGGGGATCGACTCATTGTCCCCAGTGATGTCGACGCGGCTGTGGGCCTGGCGTCCGTAGGCGAACAGCACGAGTTCGCCGACGGGTCCGCTGACGGTCACGGACGGCTCGCCCTGCTTTGCAACAACCGCGGCGCGGCCGTCGTCGGGGGCGAGCACGATGCCGACCGGCGACGACTTCACGAGGCGCTTGGCCATCTTCGAGAGCATGGAATACAGCGCGTCGGTCAGCTCCGCGTCGAGTTCACGCGGCTCCCAGGGTTCGGTGCCTCGACGGACGTCCTCGTGGTGGACGAAGAACTCGACGGTGTTGGCCGCCTTGTCGACAGCGCCGATCCGCGTCGGCGACCAGATCGGCGGACCCGAGCGGACATCGTCGATCAGGGCATCCCACGGATTCGTGGCGACGCCCGCTTGGACCTTGTCGGTGTAGCCAGCCGCCTTCGACACGACGATGCCGATGGCCGCATCGGGGCGTCGTTCGCGCACCACGAGGTGGGCGGCGAGGTCGCGAGTGGTCCAGTCGCCGCACAGCGTCGGTGCATCCGGCCCCACCTCGGCAAAGAGATCACAGAGCGTGGCTCGCTCGCGCTGGGCGGGGTTGGTGTCCATGCCGCAACGTACCCCAACATTGCGCCAGGGGCGCGAGACTTGCCCGATGACGTACACGCACCTGTTGGTCGACCGTGAGGGCGACATCACGACGATCACGCTGAATCGTCCCGAGAAGCGAAACGCACTCGCGCTCGACGTGATGATCGAACTGACCGAGACCCTGCAGGAGGTCGGCGCCACCGACGCGCTCGGCGT
>JBGTEH010000162.1:0-5058 GCA_041747915.1 Ilumatobacteraceae bacterium | reverse complement strand
CCCCCACGGCGTCGCAACCGTAGTGGCGATCACGCGTCGATGACCCGGCGCGCCGTCGGCGCGCAGGAACGCCTCGTCGGCGATCACGTCGAGCGGCCATCGCGCCAGCACGGCGTTGGCGAACCCGACGCGGCCGTTCGTGCCGATGGCGGTGGTCCGCACGGAATGGAAGCCGAGCTCGTCGGCGATGATCCTGGCCAGATCATCGTCGCCATCGACCCATACCTCTTGGAGGCACAACACATCGGCGTCAGCAGCGCGAATGACCTCCACGATGGCGCGGTGTCGACGCTCGAACTCACCGAAGCGCCACCACAGGTTCCAAGTCATCACGCGCACTGCGCCATCGTGGCCGACGATGCCGGCTGGAGTCGTGTCGGTCAGCCGTGGATCGGAGCGACCCGGTCAGCCCACGGAACCGCCACTTCGAGCTGCGACGCCAGTCGCAGCAGGAGAGCTTCGTCGTCGATCGGGCCGACGAACTGCACGCCGATCGGCAATCCGGCTTCGCTCAGGTGGAGCGGTAGCGACACCGCTGGTTGACCGCTCACATTGAACTGGGCCGTGAATTGCAAGATGCTGCTGAGTCGCTCGGTGCCGAGGACGGGATCGCTCAACCAGCCGATCGGCGGCGGCGGGACAGCGATGACCGGGGTCACTAACACGTCGAAGTCGTCCCACCACGCCTGAATTCGCCGAGACCACGAGTGAATCCAATTGATCGACTGGACATAGTCGGCCGCGGGGATGGCTCGTCCGATCGATCCCATCAACCAGGTGCTCGGTTCGACATCGGTCTCGTCGACGTGACGCCCGAGCGCCTCGCCGATCGTGACGAAATCGATCGCCGTCGCGACCGCCACGATGGTGACGAAATGGTGCGAGAACTGATCATCGAAGAAGGCATCGGGTTGGGCGATCTCCACCTCGTGGCCGAGCGACTCGAGTGTGGCGCCCGCCTGTTCGACGGCGGCGCGGCACTCGGCATCGGTCTCGACGCCGGCATGTTGGGCGGCCAGTCCGATGCGCAGCACGCCAGGATCGACACCCACCTCGTCGGCGAACGGGCGCGTGGGTGGGGCGGCGATGTACGGGTCGCCGGTGTGACGGCCACTCATCACGTCGAGCATGGCGGCGCTGTCGCGCACCGAGCGCGTCACGACGCCGTCGGTGGTCGCCCCCGCCCATCCCTCGCCGAGCCCCGGACCATGCGTGATGCGACCGCGGCTCGGTTTGAGACCCACGAGTCCGCACTCGCTCGCGGGGACGCGGATCGATCCGCCACCATCGCCGGCGTGAGCCATCGGCACCATGCCAGATGCCACGGCGGCCGCCGAACCACCCGACGAGCCTCCGGTGGAGTGATCAGTGTTCCACGGGTTGCGTGTCGGCCCGAAGGCAAGTGGCTCGGTCGTGATCGTGCCACCCAGTTCAGGGGTGTTCGTGCGCCCCAGTGTGATCAGACCGCAGGCGCGGATCGAGTCGTAGAGGTACGAATTCCGCGTCGCACGAACGCCGGCGTGCTTCAGTGCCTGGTTGCCCATCGTGTGCGGCTCGCCCGCGATCTCGCACCCCAGGTCCTTCACCAGGAACGGCACGCCTCGGAACGGTCCGTCAGGGATCGTGCCACCTGCCTCGGCCCGAGCAGCCTCGAACCGCTCGTGGATGACCGCGTTGATCGAGGGATCGAGACGCTGCACGCGCTCGATCGCGTCGTCGACGAGCTCGATCGGTGATGCGGCCCCGGATCGGACCAGCGACGCGAGTTCGGTGGCGTCGGGCAGGGGTGTCGTCATGTCGGTGCGGCCCGCTCAGGTGGTCTGCACGATGAGCACGGAGCACTCGGCGTGATGAGCGCAGCGGCTCGACACGCTGCCGAGCAGGAACCGACGTGCACCCTGCATGCCGCGGTTGCCGACCACGAGAAGGTCGGCATCGACTTGCTCGCACAGCGACAGCAACGCGTCCGCTGGGTCGCCGGCGAGTGCGTGAGTCGTTGCCTCCGCGCCGGCTTCGGTGGCGACCGCAACGGCTTCCTCGAGGCCGAGCCGCGTCGATTGTTCGCTCGCCTCACCCCATTCGTTCGACGCCACGACCATGTCGGGGGCCATGAGGACGGGGATGCGTGGCGCGGCCATTGCCACGTGGAGGTGTGCCCCGCTCAGCGCCGCCAGCGACGCGGCCTGGGCGACTGCCTTGGCGGCGGTGGCGGAACCATCGGTGCCGACCACGATCGATGTGTACATGCGAGCCTCCTGTGAGTGTGGTCGTACCGTAGCAACAGCAGCTGGGTCGACTTCCCTTCGTGTCGCACGGCTCGGAGCCGATCGATCATCGAGGCTCGCGCGGCAGTCCCAGCACTCGTTCGCCCAAGATGTTGCGCATGATGTCGGAGGTGCCGCCCATGATCGTGTAGCCGGGCGCATAGGCGAGCCCGCGCGTGACGTCGTTCCAGAGCAGCGCGTCGGCCCCGAGCGTGCGTGCCACGAAGTCGGCCACTCGAATCTCGTGTTCGGTGCAGAAGCACTTGGTGGCGGCGGAGAACCCCGCCGGTGCCTGGCGCAGTACTTCGCGGGTCACGAGCACTCGGCCGATCCGGTAGCCGGTCTCGAGCGCAGCGATCTCCTGGCGCACGCGTGGATCGATGCGGTCGGCGCGTTCGACGGCGAGCTCGTACAGGGCTCGGTTCGACACCAAGCGGTCGATGCCACCGCGCTCGTGCTCGAGTTGGCCCATCGTCTGCTTGAACGCGTTGCCTTCGACGCCGACGAGATTGGCGGCCGGCACGCGTACGTCGGTGAAGAACACCTCACAGAAGTGACGGTTCGTGGTCATGTCGGTGATCGGGCGGACCTCGATGCCTGGCGTGTCCATCGCCACGATGATCTCGCTGATGCCCGTGTGGGGTGGCCCGTCGGCGCCGGTTCGACAGATCAGGTAGCAGTAGTCGGCCAGCTCTCCGAAGCTCGTCCAGATCTTCTGGCCGTTGATGACGAAATCGTGACCGGATCGAACAGCGCTCGTGGTGAGGGAGGCGAGGTCCGAGCCCGAGTTGGGTTCGGACATTCCGATGCACCACGTCGTGTCGCCCGACAGAATGCCGGGGAGGAACTCGGCTTGTTGATCGGCGGTACCGTGATTGATCAACGTCGGCCCCATCTGGCGGTCGGCAAACCAGATCGCAGCGATCGGCGCCCCCGCGGCGATCAACTCCTCGCCGACGATCAGGCGGTTGATCGCGGGTTGGCCGCCGCCGCCGTACTCCACGGGCCATGTCATGCCGATCCAGCCGTGGGCCGCCATCTCCTTGGCGAAGTCTTTCGAGAACCCGTTGATCCACGAGTCGTTGTGACGTCCGTAGCGCTCGACTGCGCCTGCGGCGACCTTGCGGGCCTGGTCGCGTAGGGCGGTCTGCTCGGGAGTCCAGTCGAAGTCCATCGACGTCGAGCGTAGAGCGCGGCGTTGCATCTGTTCCTGTGGAGCACGCTGCGTGCGGTTGCTACAGTGCAGACAAGTTGTAGACAAGTCGAGCCCGAAGCGAGCAGGAACCCATGAGTGAGATCACCCCGTCAACCATCATCTACACGTTCACCGACGAGGCACCAGCGCTTGCGACGTATTCGCTGCTGCCGATCGTCGAAGCGTTCGCCGGTGCGGCGGGCATCGACGTGGAAACCCGCGACATCTCGCTCGCCGGGAGAATTCTCGCCAACTTCCCCGAGCGGCTCACGCCCGAGCAGAGGGTCGCGGATGCTCTCGCCGAACTGGGCGACCTCGCGGTGACGCCTGCCGCGAACATCATCAAGCTGCCCAACGTCAGCGCGTCGGTGCCCCAGATGAAGGCCGCGATCGCCGAGCTGCAAGCTGACGGCTACGACGTGCCGGACTATCCCGACGAGCCCTCGACTCCCGACGATGTGGAGATCAAGCACCGCTACGGCAAGGTGATGGGGTCGGCGGTCAACCCGGTGCTGCGCCAGGGCAACTCCGATCGACGCGCTCCGAAGGCCGTCAAGGACTACGCCCGGTCACACCCGCACTCGATGGGGGCGTGGTCACCCGGTTCGAAGACCCACGTATCCACCATGGGTGAACACGATTTCCGCTCGAACGAACAGGCGATCACGATGACGAGCGACACGACGCTGCGCATCGAGCACGTCGCGACCGGTGGCGTGGTGTCGGTCCTCAAGGACGCAGTGCCTGCGCTCGCCGGCGAGGTCGTCGACTCCACCGTCATGGAAGTTGCCGCACTGCGCGAGTTCCTGGCCGAACAGATCGCCGACGCCCGGGCGCAGGGGGTGCTGTTCTCGATCCACCTCAAAGCGACGATGATGAAGGTGTCGGATCCGATCATGTTCGGCCACGCCGTCGAGGTCTTCTTCGCGAACGTCTTTGCCGAGTACGGCGACGCGATCATGCGCGCCGGTGGCGACCCGAACAACGGTTGGGCGAGCGTGCTGGAAGCCGTCGAGGTCCTGCCCGCCGGCGAGCGAGCGCCGATCGAGGCTGCGATCGCTCTGGCCTACGAGTCGGGCCCGGACCTCGCGATGGTCGACTCCGACAAGGGGATCAGCAACCTTCACGTTCCGAGCGACGTGATCGTCGACGCATCGATGCCGGCGATGATCCGAACCTCGGGGCAGATGTGGAACAAGGCGGGCGACCAGCAGGACACCAAGGCTGTCATCCCCGACAGCAGCTACGCCGGCGTGTACCAGGCAGTGATCGACGACTGTCGGGTCAACGGCGCCTACGACCCGGCGACGATGGGCACCGTTCCCAATGTGGGCCTGATGGCGCAGAAGGCCGAGGAGTACGGCAGCCACGACAAGACCTTCGAGGCGTCCGCGCCAGGAACGATCCGTGTCGTCGACGTGGCCACGGGCGACGTCCTGATGGAACAGGCCGTCTCGGCCGGCGACATCTTCCGCGTGTGCCAGGTGCGCGACGAACCGATCCGCGACTGGGTGCGCCTCGCTGTTCAGCGGGCCCGGGCGATGGGCGCGCCGGCCGTGTTCTGGCTCGACGCCGGTCGGGCCCACGACGCCCAGTTGA
>JBGTEH010000161.1:0-3574 GCA_041747915.1 Ilumatobacteraceae bacterium | reverse complement strand
GGCTACCGAGGAGGTCGGGCCCGCGCGATTCCCTCCGATTCTCTGCGGAATGCGTCCCGGGGGGTGAAACTCATTCCGCAGAGAATCGCGTCGACTGGTCGCGGAGACCTGATCAGGCCGCGCCCGGTGGCATCGCCCAGCGCTCCACGGCCTCTCGGATCCGGTCGGCCGTCGCCTTGGGTCGGGTGGTGATGGCCCGGTAGGTGAACCGCAGGACAATCCAGCCGGCGGCAATCAGGCGAGCATCTCGTTCGCGGTCGCGTTCGAAGTTGTCGCGTTTCACTCCGTGGTACGCCCACCCGTCGCACTCCACGATCACCGGCGAATCGATCACCCGGAAGTCGACCTCGAAACCCTCGATCACCGCATGGAACTCGACTGCGGGTAACCCGTGGCGCTCGACGAGGCGGCTCATCGCTACTTCGAGAGTCGAATCGGCCGGCTTGTCGTCGATCGACCAGTCCGCAACCGCATCTCGGACCGCGACAATTCCGCCTCGTCCTCGACGCGCGTGTTCCCCGACAGCGATGTCGATGGCTTCGAGGGTGGCGAGTCGGGTGGCGATGGCGTGCCCCACGGCCGCGTGGACGCCGGCGACATCGACGGCGCCGAGATCGAGGAGCGTGCGAAGGATGTTCGTGCACGTGATCCCGTAGCGGCGTTGCGGTCTGAGGCGCCTGCGGTCGGTGGGCCGATGGATCGCCACCCCGACAAGCGTGAGATCGCGCCGGTCGCCGAGGATGATCACGTCGACAGGGTCGTCGTCGGGTCTCGGGATTCCCCACAACCGCGCCGCCGAGCGGTGCGACGCCAGCGCGGGCTCACCCATCGCGAGGACACCGGCGATGATCCGCTGTTCGGGCGTGTCGGGCGTCCCGATCAGCCGGGCGACGCCAGGGTGGAGTTGGTGGAGGTCGCCGTCGTGAATTGCTCGGTACCACGACGTCCGTGACAGCCCCGAAACTTCGAAGGTGATGATTCCGTGGTGAGCGCGGGCCCAGTCGTCGAAGTCGGACAATCGCATACGTGGCGAGTGGGCGTCGGCCTCGCCGGAGCGGAACGTCGTGACACCCGCGATTCTCTGCGGAATGAGTTTCAGCCCTCGGGACGTATTCCGCAGAGAATCGTCGGGAGGCCGGGGTCGGCGGCCGGGGGTCAGCGGCTGGCGGCGGGGAGCAGAACCAGCGCATGGGCGGTGGCAGCAACGATCGAGCCGTCGGGGAGCGTGGTCGCACCGGTGAGGCAGGGGCCGAGCGCCTCGCCGTACGCGGCGTCGGTCGGCGACCAGAGCCGGAGTTGCCCATCGAGGAATCCGCACACGGCGAGACTGCCGTCGTCGAGGACGAGGGTCGCCGACGGGGCGCGCGGGTCAGCGTCGCTCGGCGGGAACGTCGCTCGGCCTCCGAGATCGCCGCGCCCGATCCGTTCGATGTCCTCGCCCACGGCGTTGTCGGCGACCCACAGCGCCTCCTCCTCGACGACGAACGCAAACGGATTGATGTAGCCGTCACTGACGACGAGCGGCTCCTGGTCGGCCGCGCCTGCGGGATCGAGGCGGAGCATGGCACCGCTGCCGTGTTCGTTCGCCCAATCTGTGAGCTGGCCGATGCCGAGGAGGAGCTGCCCACCCGCGTCGCTTTCGAGGTGCCCGCCGACCGCGTCAGCGACGGTGCCTCCTCCATTCCACACGATTCGCACCGGACCGTCGGAGTCGACCTCGCCGACGATGAGATCGTTCGACGGGTCGGTCCATGCCGCGTAACGCGCGCCGTCCACCACCGTGTGGCCGAGCAACCCACGCTGCTCGCCGTCGATGCCGACATCGATCGTCGCAACGGTCTCGATGTCGGCGGCCAGGTCGTCGGCGTCCAGATCGTCGAGCTCCGGGCCACCGGTGTCAGCAAGGGACCCGAGGGGCAACCGTTGGATGCGGCCGGTTCGACGTTCGATCCACTCCACGGCCAGAACTCCGTCGTCGACGTCGGTGCGCAATGCGATGATGTCACCCGGCCGAATCTCCGGCGACGCCGCGACGAGGTCGACGAGCACGATCGGCTCTTCGATGGCCGCCTTGTCTGCCCCACAGCTCCCCGCGACAACGGCCCCGACGAACAGCAGCGCGGCGGTTGGTCTCACGCCGTCGACGGTATCCACGCCCCGCTACCATCGGCCAGATGAGCGGCCATCCGACCGGCCCGACGACTCCCGAGCAGGCCATTCTCCGTGTGATCCACTGTCTCGACCGGGCCCACGAGAGCGGGTTCAAGTCGAAGGCGTTCGTGCGGGCGTTCGACGTGGTTCGAACGACCCCGCCCGACGAGCTGGCCGCGCGTGCGGCGGACGGCACGCTCACCGATCTCGACGGCCTCGGCTCGTCGACCGCTGGAGTCATCGCCGATGCGTTGGCCGGGCGCGAACCGACGTATCTCGCGAAGATCGAGGCCGAGTCGCGGGTGCCGATCACCGCCGAAGGTCAGGTGTACCGCGATGCACTGCGGGGTGACTGTCACCTCCATTCCACGTGGAGCGATGGCGGCGCCCCGATCGAGGCGATGGCGGCAACGGCGATCGCAATCGGCCACGAGTACATGGTGCAGACCGACCACTCGGCGCGCCTCACGATCGCCCACGGCCTCGACGAACTTCGCCTCACCGAACAGCTCGACCAGATCGCCGCGATCAACGCCGACATCGCGGCGGCCGGTCACGACTTCCGGATCCTGGCGGGCATGGAGGTCGACATCCTCGAGGACGGTTCACTCGACCTCGCCGATCACATGCTGGAGCGCCTCGATGTAGTGGTCGCGAGCGTGCACTCGAAGCTTCGAATGGAGCGGCAGCAGATGACCGAGCGGATGCTCGTGGCCGTCGCCTCGCCCCACGTCGACATCCTCGGACACTGCACAGGCCGGATGATCGGCAAGCGTCCGCCCTCCGACTTCGACGCCGACTACGTGTTCGCAGCGTGCGCGCAATTCAACACCGCAGTCGAGATCAACTGCCGCCCGGAGCGGCTCGATCCGCCTCGCGAGTTGCTCGACGTGGCCATCGAGTACGGCTGCTGGTTCTCGATCGACTCCGACGCGCACGCCACCGGCCAACTCGAGTGGCAACCTCTCGGATGCGATCGGGCCGCCGAACGGGAGGTGCCGATCGAGCGCATCATCAACACGATGCCCGTCGAAGACCTCCTCGCCTGGACCACCTGAAACGCAGGGGTCTGCCCCGCGTCTCAACCCAGCGTTTCAGGTGGACTATCGTCGCCCGCTACGCCGAGAGAACTGGGGGGTTCGCGATGGTGGACACGTGGTTGGTCGAGACCGATCTGAGTGACGAGTGGGACTTCTACACGCGAGCCAACATCGGCGAGGTGTTCCCCGATCCGGTGGCACCACTGTCGTTCTCGTACTTCCAGCACTCGGGCAAGCTCGGCGGCGCGGAGCTCGGCTTCCGCAACGCTTACTACCGCATCGGCGTGATGACCCCCGACGAACTGCCCGACGACGAGTGTGTCTTCCTCGGGGTGACCGGCGGCTACGGCTACCTGAATGCCAGTGCGCTGCGCATGCTGGGC
>JBGTEH010000160.1:0-2047 GCA_041747915.1 Ilumatobacteraceae bacterium | reverse complement strand
CGACGTCGTGGCGGAACTCGCCGAGGCGGGCTTCGCCGACGCCGAGGTCCTCACCGACTCCGCCGGCGACTTCGGCCTGGTCCTCGCCCGCCGCACCTGATCCGCGGCGCCGACGTCAGGTGAGTCCGAGGCGGGCCAGCTGCTCGTCGGGGGCGTCGACCTCCACGATCGCCGAGCGAAGCAGTTCGATCATCTCGGCTTCGGCTGGTTCCCCACGACGATTTTCTCGCTCGTCGGGGTCGACGTCGAGGTCGTACAGGTGGTGGCGGCCGATGTTGCGCGCACCGCTGGCCCAGAACGGCAGCACGTCGCCCGGCTCGAACGGCTGACGGATCACGGGGATGTCGGAGCCGGGCATGAAATCGAGGGTCGCTCGACGATCTGGGTGCGGGAAGCGCATGTAGTCCTCGAGACCCTTGTGCACAGGCATGGTCGACCACCGGTTCGACCACATCGACAGCGGGAAGTTGTCGCCGACGGGTGCCCGTGCATACTTGCGGTGACCGTCTGTGACCTGGACCCAGTTGCCGTACACCCCGCCGATCGCCCAGTCGCGGATCGAGTCGGCCTCGCCCGTGAGCAACGGGAGCAGCGATCGGCCGTGGGTGCGGTGAGCGGGCGTCACTCCGAACACGTCGGCGATCGTCGCATTGATGTCGACATTCGTCGTCAGCGCATCTGTCACGCCAGGGGTCAGACCCCCGGCGTGACACGCGCCACGAGGCCAGTGGATCATGAGGGGAATGTGACCGAGGGGCTCGAACTGGGGGACCATCGGTTTGCCCCAGATGTCGGCGATGGTGTCGTCGCCACGCGCTCCGGTCGACCGCTCGTCGCCGAGGTAATGGCCGTGGTCGGTGCACACGATGACGGCGGTGGTGTCCCACAAATCCTGCGCGTCGAGTTCGTCGAGGACCTTGCCGAAGTGGTGGTCGATCATCGACAGCTTGGCGCCGTAGTTGTTGCGGATCTGGCGGGCCTGCGCTTCAGTGATGGTGCCGGTGGTCGTCCCGCCGACGATGTACGGCGGCCACACCAGTCGACCGGTCGCCAGTTCCTCCGGTGACAGCGGCGTGTCGTCGTACATCGACGCCCACGGCTCGGGGGTATCGAATGGTTCGTGCGGGTCGAACTCGTCGACGAACAGCATCCAGCGATCGTGTGCGGGCGCTTCGTCCCGCAGCCACGACGTCGCCGCGGCCATCGTGCGCGGCCCGGGGAAGGCCTCCTCGGCGCGGAACCATGTTCTGCTGTCGTCGTAATGACGCCGACCGAACGACCGGTCGGCGATGCCCAGCTGGTCGCGTAGGAACCAACCGCCGTCCGCTGCGTTGGTGATCGTCGGTGCCCCGAACGCCGACCGATCGGGGCAGGTCCGCCACGGGTCGCCCTCGTGGCCACGCAGGTAGTCCCACGCCGAGAAGTCGCTGTGGTAGTTCTCGCCGCCGGTCTCGAACAGGTGCGGGTGGTCCGACACGAGCATCGTCGTCACGTCCGCGTGCCGCAGCGTGGCGGTGATCGACTCCTCCCACAGCTCGATCGACCCCCACGGCTTCCAGAGGAAGTCGAGCGATCCGACGAGGATGTCGTGTCGCGCCGGCATGCACGGCAACGACCCGGTGACGTGGTTGGTGAACTGCGTGGAACGCGCCGCGAACCGGTCGAGGTTCGGCGTGGCGAACTCGGTCCCGCCGTATGACCCGAGCATGTGCCGGTTGAGCGAGTCGAGCAGGACGACGACGACATGCGGCGGATGCTCCATCGCGCTGACCGTAGCCGTGCCCGTCCGGCCGAGCGGCCGTCGTGTGACTTGCGTACGCACGCGACGATGCGGCCCGAGCCGGAGCTCGGACCGCATCGGGCGTGGCGCGTTCGTTACCGATTCTCCGGAGCCGTCAGGGTGTAAGTGTAGGTGTTGTCACCGGCGACCTGTCCCGTTCCCGTGATCCCTTCGAAGTCACCCGTACCCTCGACGACGACGTCGAACCAGCGCGCGGGGGGATCGAATCCGATCCGGTCGAAAGTCATCGTGCCGGTGCCGAGTCCC
>JBGTEH010000159.1:0-20261 GCA_041747915.1 Ilumatobacteraceae bacterium | reverse complement strand
ATCCGCGTTCCGGATCGTGCGGCGGCGGCTGACTGGTATGCACGCCACCTCGGATTCGAACCCGTTGCGGAGTACGACTTCTGGGCGAGCGATGTCGATGGTGGCCCGCTGCAGATCTCGGCCGACGGCGGCGCCACGATGCTGGCTTTGTTCGAGACGACAGACGCACACCCGATGATGCCTCAGCAGACCGGAGTCGCCTTCAGCGTCGACGCGGCGACATTCGCACAGTTCGCCCGCTCGCTGCCGGGCGAGATCGAAAGCGCGCCGGGCTCGCCGCTGGTCGCCGACGACATGATCGACTTCGACATGTGTTGGGCGTTCGACTTCGTCGACCCGTGGGCGAACCGGTACGAACTGAACTGCTACGAGTACGAACAGGTCCGTTCGGACCTCGTTGAATCGGACGGCATGTCACCGGTCCGTTACTGGCCACGCGAGTTGTACGACCGTCGCTCGTCAACCTGACGTCGAGTCAGCCGAGCCCGTCGACGAAGGCGGCGATGATGTCGGCGACCTCGGCCGCGTGGCTGTCCTCGTGCATCGAGTGCCCGCCGCCGTCGACCACACGGAGAATCGCGTCCGGCATCTTGCGTTCGAGATACTCGCCGGCGGCGGTGTACTCCGCACGGTCGGCGCTCCCTGCGAGCACCAGTGTCGGTGTGGTCATCTCGCCGAGGCGGTCCATGACGACCGAGTCCTCTTGGAGATTGAGCGTGGTGACGATCTCGGGCACGCCGAAGCGATGCGCGTTGCGGCGGGAGCGATCGTTCCACTCCTCGCGCTTGACGGGGTCGCGGTAACCCGGGCCGGTGTTGAGCACCACGACGCCACGCACGACGCCTGGGCGGGTGGCGGCGTGCGCCAGCGCGAGGTAGCCGCCGAGCGAATGTCCGACCAGCACCGCAGGTGTGTCGGTGGAGGCGAAGTCGCCGACGAGGTCGGCCAGCACGTCGTCGAGATCGTCGAGGGCGCGATCGCGGGTGTACTCGGCGGGGTCGTCGACGAGCGGTGACTCGCCGTGGCCGAGCAGGTCGGGTGCGACGACGCGGAATCGGTCCTCGAGGAGTTCCATGCAGGCACGCCACGTCGACGACGACGTTCCCATTCCGTGCAGGAACACAATCGGCGCGCCGACGCCGCAACGCACGACGTGCAGGCGTGTCACTCGGCGTACTCGTGTTCGGGCCCGGGGTACGTGCCGTCCTCGACGTCGTTCTTGTAGGCGATCGCCGCGTCGAGCAGCGTTTGGCCGATCGTGGCGTACTGCTTGACGAACCTCGGAATGCGCCCGCGGGTGAATCCGGCCCAGTCGCTCCACACCAGCAGTTGGCCGTCGCAGTCGGGCCCCGCTCCGACCGAGATCGTCGGGATCGACAGTTCTTTGGTCGCCTGCGCGGCAACCGCGGAGGGAACCATCTCCAGCACCACGGCGAACGCCCCGGCCTCCTCCACTGCGTGCGCATCGTCGAGGAGCTGCTGGGCCCCTTCACCGCGGCCCTGGATGATGTGGCCGCCGAGGCCATGCTCGCTCTGCGGTGTGAAACCGATGTGGGCCATCACCGGGATGCCCGCCCGCACGATCCGCTTGATCTGCTTCGAGCTGCGCACCCCGCCTTCGAGTTTCACGGCGTGGACCCCGGTCTCCTTCATGAACCGGATGGCGGTGGCGAGCGCTTCGTCGGGCCCGTTCTCGTACGAGCCGAACGGCATGTCGGCAATCACGAAGGCCCGCTTCGCGCCGCGCACGACCGCCGCCGTCAGCGGGATCAGTTCGTCGACGGTGACCGGGATCGTCGTGTCGTAGCCGAAAACCGTGTTCCCGGCGGAATCACCCACCAGAAGGAAGTCGATGCCGGCGTCGTCGAAGATCGCGGCCGACAGGAAGTCGTAGCTGGTCAACCCGGTGATCTTGATGCCCTGTTCCTTGGCCCGCTGGAAGTGGCGCGTTCGGACCCGCTTGAGAGTGGGGTCACCCGCACCTGCACCGTACGGCCGCTGTTCGTCGGTCACGCGGCAACCGTAGACCTTCGCCTGGCGATGCCCAAACGGCGAGGCCGCGCCGCGTCAGGATTGAGCGTCGGGGAGCGGCGGCAGGTCGTCGATCGCCGCCAGCAGGTGACGTACCCACGATGAACGCAGCTCGTCGAGGTACGCCGAGTTCTCCTCGATGCGGTGCTCGTCGAACGCGAGTGCGCCGTTGCGGTACACAGCGAGGTCGTATGGCGGCCCCACCGACAGGTTCGAGTGCGCCGTGCTGAGCATCGAACCCAGCGCGATCTTCGTCGCCACGTCGAGGTTCACGCGCGCTCGCACCGCGAACTCGAGCCAGAACTTGCCGTACTTGGTCTCGCCGATCTGGAGGAATGGCCGTTCGTCGGATGCTCGGATGTAGTTGCCCTCGGGGTAGACGAGGAAGAGGTCGGGCCGAGCGCCGCGGATCTGGCCGCCGAGGATGAAGGTGGCGGTGCCGTCGGCACCGATGGCGCCGAGCGCGGCGCGGTGCTCGTCAACGACCTCGCGTGACAGTCGGCCGAGGTAGAGGGCGGCCTCGAACAGATGGTCGACCGTCGCCAACGTTTCGTGGTCGCCGGGGGTGGCCAGATCGCGATCGATCCGGTCGAGCACCTCCTGGGTGGTGGCCAGGTTTCCGGCGGACTGGATCACGAAAACGCGGTCGTCGGCGGGCTGGATGACGTGCACCTTGCGGTAGGTGCTCACATTGTCGACACCGGCATTCGTGCGCGTGTCGGACAACAGCAACAACCCCTCGTCGAGTCGCAGAGCAAGGCAATAGGTCACGTTGTCTCCTGTTCGGATTCCACCTGAAACGCTGGGGTCTGACCCCAGCGTTTCAGGTCAGATGCGGTTGGCGGCTCGGGCGGCGTCTTCCGCGGCGGTGAGTTGGCCCTCGACGATGCGCAGGCCGTTGCGCCAGAAGTCGGGGTCCGTGAGGTCGCAGTCGACGATGCGAGCGAGGTTCTCGGGCGTGTCCGAGCCGCCGGCGCGCAGCAGGTCGAGGTACGCAGGGACGAACGCGTCGCCCACCTCCTGGTAGCGCGCATACACCGACAGAGCGAGGAGTTGGCCGTACGCGTAGGCGTACACGTAGCCGGGCGACCCCATGAAGTGGGGCACGTAGCTCCACCAGCTGCGGTAGCCGTCGGTCACCTCGACCGAGTCGCCGAGCATGGCCTCCTGGCTGGCGGCCCACAGATCGCCGAAGCGCTCGACGCTCAGCTCGCCTTCCTCACGGCGAGCGGTGTGGCAGGCGTGCTCGAACCGGTTCATCGCGATCTGGCGGAACACCGTGGCGATCGAATCTTCGAGCGTGGTGGCGAGCAGCGCGAACCGCTCGTTGGGGTCGTCGATCATCGACAGCAGGCGATTGCTCGTGACCGTTTCGCCGAACACCGATGCCGTCTCGGCCACGGTGAGCGGCACGTCCTGGTGGAAGATGCCCTGCTCGCTGGCGAGATGGAAGTGCACGCCGTGGCCGAGTTCGTGGGCGAGTGTTGCCACGTCGCGGGTCTTCGAGGTCCAGTTGAGCAGCACGTACGGGTGGTGGTTGGGCGACACTCCGGCGCAGAACGCGCCTCCGCGCTTGGCGGGTCGCAGGGGGGCGTCGATCCACGACTCGTCGATGAATCGGTCGACGATGCCAGCCAGCTCGGGCGAGAACGACCCGTACGCATCGCGCACGATCTGGGTGCCCTCGCTCCAGCCGATCTCGCGGTCGGCGGTGGCCACCGATGCCATCCGGTCGTAGTCGGCCAGCCGGTCGAGGCCGAGCACCTTTGCCTTGAGCGTGTACCACCGTTGCGCGATCGAGTAGTTGTCGACGACGGCGTCGACCAGCGCCTGAACCGACTCGTCGGACGCCTCGTTGGCGAGGTTGCGCGACGAGACCCACGAGTCGTAGTGCCGCAACCGGTCGTCGACAGCCTTGTCGAGCAGGAGCGTGTTGAACACGTACGCACGTGTCCGCAGACCGGGTTCGAGGCCGGCCGTGATACCCGACGCCACCTGCTGGCGAACGGAGCGATCAGGATGCTGGAGCATCGACGCTGCCTGCATCAGTGGCAGGCCCGGACCGCCGATGTCGTCGGGGAGGTCGACCGTGATCGCCGAGGCGAGTTCGTCGAAGAGGCGGACCCACGCCGAGAACCCTGTCTGGCTCTTCTCGGCGACGATTGTCTCCTCGGCCTCGCTCAGCAGATGCGGTCGGTTCAGGCGCAGGTTTTCGAGATGGTGTCGGCAGAAGCCGAGCTGAGCGTCGGCGAGGACCGCGGCGGCATGCTCCTCGTCGGCCGCTGCCCATTCGAGGTCGAAGAAGATGAGCTTCGTGCCGATCGCCGTCGATCGTTCCTGGGCGGCGGCCATCGCGGCACCCCGGGCGGGATCGTCGGTGGCCGTGGTGAAGGCGAGCATGGCGTGGTAGCTGGCCCGCGCCACGAGATCTTGGAGTTCGGCGATCGCGTGCATCGCAATGGCCAGTTCGCTCGACGAGAGTTGGCCGACCCGACCTCGCAGATCGGCCAGTCCGTCGGCGAGCGAGTCGGCTCGATCGAACAGATCGGCGGGGGTCGCCCCCTCGGGAAGGATGGTGTCGATGTCCCACGCGACGTCGGCGGCGGTGAGGTCAGCGGTCGTGTCGTCGATCGTGCTCATCCGGAGAGTCTGCCCCCGAAATCATGTAACGCTGGTGTCAGACACCAGCGTTACATCGTCGGCGTGGGGGACGAGGACATCGTCGGCGACGTCGTGCATGCTGGGCCACAGGACGTGGATCAGCGCAATGGCCAGCCCGACCGCCACGAGCTGCGCCGCGATGAAGCCGGGTGCGCTCGCCGGTTCGATGCCCGCGAACGTGTCGGAGAACATGCGCGCCACGGTGACCGCCGGATTGGCGAAGCTCGTCGACGAGGTGAAGTAGTACGCCGCAGCGATGTAGCCGCCCACGGCGAATGCCACCGTCGAACCCCGGCCCGAGCGCACCACACCGAAGATCACCAGGAGCAGGCCGAGCGTCGCCACACCTTCGGCGAACACGAGATTGATCGACGAGCGGTCCTTGCTCGACCAGTTCACGGCGTCGAGGTCGAACATCACGTTGGCGATGATGACGCCGACGATCGCACCGGCGAATTGGGCGCCGATGTACCAGACCGCAGTCGGCGTGTCGATGCCCCCGAACGCGCGATCAGTGATCGTGACCGCGGGATTGAAGTGGGCCCCCGACACCGATCCGAATGCGAGGATGAGCGCGACGAGCGCGCTTGCGGTGGCGAATGCGTTCTGCAGCAACTGGAGGCCGACATCGGTGGTGAGGTTCTCGGCCATGATGCCCGAGCCGACCACGACGGCGAGCAGGAACGCGGTCCCCACGAACTCGGCCGTCAATCTCCGAACGTCGGGCGTCCACGGGGCCGATCGCGTCAGTGAGCTCATCGACGGTCACCGGACAGCGTGGGGTGAGCGCTGGATGACAACACCGCGCTCAGCTCGTCGAGGCGTTCGTGGCGCAGCCGGAACCACGCCCACTTGCCACGCTGCTCGCGCTCGAGGATCCCCGCGTTGACCAGCTGCGTGAGGTGATGGCTGACCGTTGGTTGGCTCCGCTCGAGCGAATCGGGCAGGTCGCATGCACAGACCTCGCCGGTCGGTGATGTCGCGATGATCGAGACCAGACGGAGCCGCACCGGATCGGCCAGCGCCTTGAGCACAATGGCGACTTCGCTGGCCTGTTCGTCGGTGAGCGCATCACCGGCGACGGAACCGCAACAGGACGCAAGTGGTGGGAGCCGTTCCGGTTCGGTGGGATCCGATTTCATATTGACAGTCATCGAAATGAGACGATAACATATCGAACATCATCGATACAAGTACACGTCCGTCCCACCGACCAACCCCATCGAAAGGAACACTGCGATGCGTCTCCAACTCGCTCTGAACGTCGCCGATCTCACGGCCGCGATCGACTTCTACTCCAAGATGTTCGATGTCGCTCCGGCCAAGGTGCGCGACGGGTACGCGAACTTCGTGGTCGAGAACCCGTCGCTCAAGCTCGTGCTCTTCGAAGGAGCAGGAGCCGACGGGACGATCAACCACCTCGGCGTCGAAGTCGAGACGGCCGATCAGGTGGTCGACGCTGAGCGTCGGCTGTCGAATGCCGGCCTGGCGACCACTGGCGTCGACGACACGATCTGCTGCTTTGCCGAGAAGGCCGAGACCTGGGTACACGCACCCGACGGCAACCGGTGGGAGTGGTATGTGAAGACCGCCGACGCCGAGCAGATCGACATGGTCGTCGTCGGCCGTTCGGATGCGACGTCAGCTGCGGTATCGGGCACTTGTTGCCCGGCGCCCTGATCCGGTCGGCGACGGGCTCAGCGCAGGCGTAGCCCCAGGGTTCCGGCCGACGTAGTGCCGATGTGCGCTGCGGTATGGCCCGTCGTCGCGAGTGCGGCGAGCACGCCAGCGGTCTCGCTTGGATCCACGCCGAACACGAGACCGCCCGACGTCTGGGCGTCGGCGACCAGGAGTTGATGCACCTGGTCGTGCTCACCCACGTCGAGGAACTCCAGTGCCCACGTCAGGTTGCGCCGACTCCCGCCCGGCATCACTCCGTCGTTGGCGAGATCGATCGCACCGGGCAGGAACGGCACCGCATCGAACGAGATCGTCACGCCCACCGCCGACTCTCGCGCCATCCGCCCCAGATGGCCGACCAGCCCGAACCCGGTGACATCGGTGCATCCGGTCGCACCCGCGGCAAGGGCCACTCGTGACGCAATATCGTTGAGCCTGATCATCGACTTCACCGCCGCGGCGGCCTGATCGGGGGTGGCTCGACCTGCCTTGATGGCGGTGGTCAGTACGCCCACGCCGAGAGGCTTGGTGAGCACGATGTCCTGGCCCTCGTGCAGGCCGGCATTGGTGAGCATCCGGTCGGGATGCACCTCGCCGGTGACCGCCATGCCGTACTTCGGCTCGGGGTCGTCGATCGTGTGCCCCCCCACGATCACGAACCCGGCCTGCGTGGCGATGTCCTGCCCGCCGGCGAGCACCTCGCCGAGCAGGTCGGTCGACAGTTCGTCGGTGTTCCAGCCCACGAGATTCAGGGCGAACAGCGGTCGGCCACCCATCGCATACACATCGGACACACTGTTGGCAGCCGCAACTCGGCCCCATGTGCGCGCGTCGTCGACCACCGGCGTGATGAAATCGGCGGTGGACACCAGAGCACGATCGGGTTCGATCTGCCACACTGCGGCGTCGTCGCCCGTGTCGGGGCCCACGAGCAGTTCGGCTGGATGGTCGGAATTGAGATGGCTCACCACGTGGGCCAGCTCGCCGGGGGCGAGCTTGCAACCTCAACCGGCACCGTGACTGAACTGCGTCAGTCGAATCTGTTCGCGGTCGTTCTGCGGGTCGTCGCTCATCGTCACCTCCCCTCGGGCGGTTGGGTGGGCGGGGCACTCACGTCGAGGTCGACCATCAGCTCGTTGGCGATGTCCTCGAGCGCGAGCTGGAGTGCGTTGAGATCGATGTCGTGCGGAAGCCGCAGCGACGCCGTGGCTTCGAAGAGTTGCTCGGCCGACATCGGCGCGGAGATCGTCGACGTTTCCAGTTCCTCGATGCTCACCTGCCGTTCGGCCAGCGCCCTCGCCACCTCACGGATGATCCCGGGGCGGTCCTGGCCCACGAGGTGCAGGTGCAGCAGTGGTGTGCTGTCGACCGGCCTGTCGGTGGACGCGATGGCGATACGCACATCGAGCAGGCCCTGGGCCTGGACGGCCTCGAGGTGGGCATTCAGCGAGTCGACGTTCTCGTCGGGAACCGTGACCACGACGATGCCGGCGAACTTGCCGGCCAGACGCGCCATCTGGCTGCGGTCCCAGTTGCCGCCGTGGTCGGCGATCGGGCCGGCCAGTGCGTCGACGAGGCCGGCGCGGTCGTCGCCGATCACGGTGAGCACGAGCGTGGCCATCGCCGAAGTCTGGCACGCGATCGCGACGATGGACCGAGTAGTCACCTGGTGTCGTCGTGGCGAACCGGTCGTCCGAGGAAATCGTCGCTGATGCTGATCCGGACACGCTGGCCGTCGAAGTCGTCACCAGCCCTGTCGAACTCGGCTCGCTTGTCGGCGTAGTACCGCGCCCGATGGTCGCCGGCCGACGCCGCGTTGTAGGTGAGGTACGCCGCGCGGCGGGGCCGATCGGTCGCATTGGTTTCGCTGTAGTGCGGCGTGTACGAGTCGAAGAACAGCAGGTCGCCGGGCTCGAGTGGCACGGGATGCCATTCCATCTCGTCCGCCACGGTCGCTTCGATGCGCCCGCGGTCGTCGGTCGGCAGGCCACCGGATGCGTAGCCAGACGCCACCCACAGACATCCGCTGGCAACCGTGGCCGGGTCGAGCGGGACCATGCACGAGATGTGGTGGTCGACGAAGCGGTATGCCGCGGCGTCCTGGTGTGGAGCGAAGCCGCCGCCGCCGGGATGCTTGAAGTTGATCTTCTCCTTGAACAGCACCGCTGGCTCACCGAACAACGCGCCAAGCGTCTCCATCACGACGCCACCGCAGATGAGGTCACGCAGTACGTCGCTGTGATCGACGAAGTCCTCGCTGCGGGCGACCACCGCGCCCGCTTCGGTCTGCTCGAAGTGGTTCAGGCCCGGACCACCGTCGAGCGCCCATTGCTCGACCTGGTCGACCGCGTCCTCGATCGAGGCGAGACGGGCATCGACGATGGCTCCGTGGGCGACCACCCACCCGTTCGCCCGGAAACCATCGACGTCGATGTCGCCCACCCGGCAACAGTACTGAGATCGTCCCACCCAGATCAGCACGGCGATGAGATTGTGGCCCGCCCGCCGCGCCGGAATCTCATCGCCTTCGAAGTGTCGGGTGGTCAGAGCGGGCCGGAGATGCCGCCGTCCTTGCGGACTCGCCAGAAGTGGATGGCCATGAAGATGACGATGATGAACGGTAGGAACAGCACGTGGAGCACGTACCAGCGCAACAGCGTGTTGGGCCCGATTTCTTTGCCGTCGAGGAGGACGAATCTGACTTCTTGGCCGAACACGGGCGTGTAGCCGGCCATGTTGCCGCCGACGGTCACCGCCCACAGCGCCAACTGGTCCCACGGGAGCAGGTATCCGGTGAACGACAGTCCGATGGTGAGCGTCAGCAGGATCACGCCGATGACCCAGTTGAACTCACGCGGCGGCTTGTAGGCGCCGTGGTAGAAGACGCGCGCCATGTGGAGGAACACGGTGAGGACCATCAGGTGGGCACCCCAGCGATGCATGTTGCGCACGAGTTGGCCGAAGGTGACCGAGGTCTGCAGGTTGCGGATGTCGTTCCACGCGGCGGCGGTGTCGGGGCGGTAGAAGAACATCAGGAAGATGCCCGTGACGGTGAGCAGGATGAACAGGAAGAACGACAGTCCGCCGAGGCACAGCGTGTAGCTCACCTTCACGGCGTGGCGCTTCACCTTGACCGGGTGAAGGTGGTAGAGCACCGAGTTCATGATCACGTAGCTGCGGTTGCGGGGGCTGTCGGTGTAGCCCTTGCGGAAGATCGAGCCGGGCCGGAAGATCGAGCTCCATGCCTGGCTGCCCTGCACGCCATCGACCGTGGAGGTCACGCGATCCTTGATCGTGGGGCGAGGTTTGTCGTCGATGATCTTTGCCACGGGGAGAACCTCCAGTGATCTGTCGCGCCGAGGGCCCTCAGCGGTTCACGGCGGGAGTTGCGGTGGCTCGCCTGTTCGGCGAGCGGGTCAGCAGACCGGCGACGAGGTAGATGATCGCGGCGACGAACGCGACGTGGAAGATGGACGCGTAGAGGACTGCGCGTCCGCCCCAACTGTCGTCGTCGTAGATGTCGATTCTGAACGCGACGAGGGTGACCACGCACACGCCGCCGAGCACTGCGGCGGTGCGCAGGCGGCGACGTCGCCGGTTGCCGTCGGGGGAGCGCAGCGACCGGGCGAGTCGACTGCGTTGAGTGATCGCGATGATCGCGGCGAGTGCGAGTGGGACGATCGCGATGAGTGCGCCGAGGTCGGTCGTGGCGAGCGCTGAAAGGGCGATCAGGGCGCCGATCGTCAGCATGATCACGCCGTCGGAGCTGCGCGGTTTCATGATGGACTCCAATCGGTAACGGGGAACGGTGATCGCGAGGTCGAGTGCGCTGCGGCCCCAGCCACGCGCTCGTCCGTGCTCGCCAACGATGTCGGCGTGGGCCTGCACGAGGTCATCGCGGTAGAGGTCACGGAACTCGCTCGGGTACAGCGCCGTGAGTGTGCGGTACAGGTTGTGGTCGGTCACGTCACGCCATGCCTGGTCGCAGATTGGTCCGGGCCACCTTCACGAGCGCATCGAGGCGGTCTGCCTCGGCGGCGCAGACGTGACGGCCGAGTGCTGTGAGGTGGTAGTAGCGGCGACGCTGGTCGTCGTCCTCCGAGGGACGGCGGTCGGTCTCCTCGGCCAAGCCACTGTCGACCAGCCGTTTGAGGGTGCCGTACAGCGTGGCCGGACCCATCTTGACGACACCGCCGGAGGAGTCCTCGACCGCCTGCATGATCGCGTAGCCGTGGCGATCACCGTGGGTGAGTGCCACGAGAACGTGGAACTGGGCCGGCGGCAGTGGGAGGAAGGACTGCGGATCGCTCACGTTCTCCATATATATCGTCATCGGATACAATGTCAAGCGATACATCATCCGGCGACCGACCGTCGAGACACTCCACGATTCTCTGCGGAATGAGTTCCATCCCTCGGGACACATTCCGCAGAGAATCGTCGGCTGGCACGGTCACTCGGCTCGGAGTTGCTCGGCGGCCGATCGCCGCACGACCAGCCAGCCGACGAGGGTGGCGACGATGACCCCGATTGCGAGCGCAACGATCGTCCCCATGGCGAGAGCCGGTGTGGGAACGACGGGTTCCTCGACGATGTCGAGGTCGCTGGCGTACTTCGTCCATGCCCATTGTCCTGCGAACACGCCGACAGGGACGGCGACGACGAGGACCATCGCCACCGTTGTGATCGCCTGGGCGGCGAACGACGATCGGAGGTTGCTGCCCGACAGGCCGAGGGCTCGGAGCACGGCCAGCTCGGAACGGCGAGCCCACATGGCGGTCACGAGCAGGTAGATCCCGAGCGCGCCCGCGGCCAGCAGTCCCATGAGGGCGAGCGCTGTCGGCACCCGATCGTTGTCGGCGACGTTGAGGCCGTTGAGCAGCGTCAGCACCTCCATCGGGCCGGGTGCGCGGACCTCCGACACGCCCTCGATCTCGGAGATCCGTTGCACTGCTGTCTCCCGGTCGTGGGTGACACGGATGTAGGCGACTCGATCGTCGAGCGAGAAGTCGTCGGACAGAAACCCGTCGACCTCCTCCCGCACGTCATCGGAAAGGTCGGCGGGTAGCCACGCGCGCGCGGCGGCGATCTCGTCGTCGCTCGGTGCGAAGAAGTCACCCAGGCCGTCGAGCGTGAACGAGGCCTGGGCGAACTCGGCGGTTCGGTCGGTCGAGAGCACGGCGATTCCGGTGATCTCGAACGATTCCAGCAACAGCGCCGTCGGGGGCGCCTCGAAGGCGATCCCCGAGTGGCTGAAGCCCGGAGCGATCTGCTCGGCGAGTGACGGTCGGGAGAGTACGACCACGTCTCCCACACCGTGGCCCGTGAACCCGGCGAACACTTCGTCGATGGCGATCTCATCGGGACCTTCGGGGGCGCGTCCGGCGACGATCGGCGGGGTGAGGGCGCCCGGCCCGGTGTCGAATGACCACGGCCAGACTTGGAGGTCGGTGTCGGGGATCGACAGGAACACGGGGGGAGACATCGTTCCCTGTGTGAGGACGTCGACGTCGGGGAGGCCCGCGAGTTCCGTCATCGTGGCGGCTCGCGCGGCGCTGTCACCTTCGACATCGACGGCCATGTCCCAGTTCCAGCCGGTCAGCCGTGGAGTCTGCTCGAGGTGACGCAGGCTGGCGACGTACGTCAGGCCGGCGATGCTCACCGCGACCGCGAGAGCGAGCGACACGAGCCCCGGCCACGGATTCGCGAGTCGACGGCCGACTGGTCGGCCGACGGCCGCCATCACTCCAGTCTGACGGGCAGGACGCAGTCGTACTGCGCTCATCGTTCGACGGTCGGTCATCGTGTGTGCCTGCGATCGATCGGGCTGCACCACACGCCAGGTCGACACAGCGACGATCCCGGCAAGAGCTACCCCCAACACCAAAGCGCCGACCGCGGTCGCGATCAGCGCCGAACCGGGTGTTCGATCCGACAGAATCGAGGTGCCGAGGCCGAGGGGGAGGCGGGGCTGTATCAGCGGCGCCACGACCGCTGCGAGGAGCAGACCGCCCAGGCACGCCACGACGAGATGCGCAGCCGCGTTCACGCCGCGTTGGCCCCGGCCGGCACCCAACGACGCGAGGGCGTTGACGTCGCCGGAATGGCTGGTGACGCTGCGATGGATGATCGGTGCGAGGACGAGGAGCCCGATCACGAGGCCGGCGATCGCCATGATCCACAGCGGCCGGGCATCGTTGTCGAGCCCTCGATCGATGTTGTCGGCCTGTTCCTCGAGGTCGAGCAGGACGTCGTAGCCATCGATCGAGCGCGATGCCGCCTCGGTTGAGTTCTCGTCCAGCCAGACGACCGAGTTGAGCGATGACTCGGCGCCGGCGGCGAGCAGCGCGTCGAGCACATCGCCACCGACGTAGGTCGGCTCGACGCTGAGCCCCGATCCCGGCGGCTCGATGTCGAGCGGGCCGATCGACACGCCTGACACGGACAATGTGATCGGACTGTCGTGTTCGACAACGTCGCCGTCGCCTGTGCACGAGCCGGCGAGCACGACCTCGTCGCCGGTCGAGAGCCCGACTCGACGGGCGGTGGCACGAGTGAGCAGCACCTCGTTCGACCGTGGCGCGGGAAGCGCGCCGATCAGTCGGAACGGCACGGCTTGGTCAGCGGGGCCACCGTCGGCGAGCGCTAACACCGCCAACGAACGGTCGCCGTCGAAACAGCCGGTCGGGTTGTCCGCGGTGGCCAACACGACCTCGCCGTCGGTACTCAACAGATAGGGCCGCACGACCTCCGCGGTGCGTGCCTGTTCCACCGCGTCGAGCGTCGCAAGCTGAGCGAGCGCGTCGAGCCTTGCAAGCCGATCCAGTGTTTCGGCTTCGCCCTGCGGTGGCCTAGCGCAACCCGTGATCGATCGGGGGTCGCCACACGACGGGACCACGATGAGGTCGGGCGCGTCGATGTCCGCGAGCAACGACTGGTACGCCGCGTCGACCACTCGGGCTGCCGACGCCGCAGCGACGACGAATCCCCCGGTGATGCCGACCAGCAGGGCGATCGCGATCGAGGAGGCGCGCGCCCGCCGCCATCCCGCCCGCACCGACATCCATGTCAGGTCCACGCTCTCAGTGTGCAGATTCCCGGCGGCCGCCGCCAGTGTGGTGACTCCCCGGCGTCGGGGGTGGTGGCACCATGAACCGATCGTGCGTGTCGATGGCACAGATGACCATGGAACACACCTCACCAGACGAGGTCGAGACAGCGGACTCGACGCTGTCCAGATGGAGGACACCGGTGGTGATCAGCGTGGCTCTCGCCGCGGCGTGCGCACTGGCTGGGTGTACCGGGTTGCAGTCGGGCGAGCACGACGACGACGTGGACGGAGCGGCAGCCGCGGCTGCCATGAACGTCGGCGTGATCGTGTCGCCGGAACCCGCAAACCCGAATCGGTGAACCGGGGGGTGCGTTGAGTGGCACAGTTGGTCATGGCACGGGGGTGTGCGGACACGCGAAGCGACGCGGAACTCGTCGCCGCTCTCGTGGATCGCGATCGTGGAGCGCTCCAGGAGCTCTACCTCCGCCACGAACCGTGGTTGTCGATTCGCCTCGCCTATCGATGCTCCGATCGCTCGATGGTCGAAGAAGCGGTGCAGGACACGTTCGTCGCGGTGTGGGGATCAGCCGACCGCTATCAGGCGACGGGGCCGGTCGCGGCCTGGATCTGGGGGATCGGGATCCGTCGGCTGCTGCACGTGATGCGCCCGCGCAAGTCGCTGCGTGAGCGGCTGATCGCGCAGCGGTCGCCGATGTTGCTGTCGGCGGAGGACGAGTTGCTCGTCGGCGTCGAGCACGGTGATGTCGGTGTGGCGCTGGGTCGGCTGTCGCCCGAGCTGCGCATGGTGGTGCAGGCCACCGTGCTCGACGGGCTGAGTTGCCAGGAGGCCGGGCGTCTGCTCGGCATCCCGTCGGGCACTGTGAAGACGAGGATGATGCGGGCGAAGCAACAGATGCGGGAGGCATTGATATGACCGCCCTCGACGAGTGGCACGTGAGTGACCACGAACTCGAACGCTACGAGAACCATTCGATTCCGACGTTTGCGCGAGCGTCGGTCGAGGCGCATCTTCTCGAGTGCGATCGGTGCCGCTCGACGCTCACGAGGAGGCACGCGCTGCGTCGATCGCCAGGAACCACCGATGACATGTGGTCACGCATCGCCGATCGCATCGACGTGCCGGGACGTCCGATGCGCTCGTCGACCACGGCGTTGCAGGTGTCGACGTCGAGCCCACTCCTTCTCGGGGCCACCTTCACCGTGGCACTCGGAGTGATTCTGAGCGTCGCTTTCGCTGCAGCAGTTGCGCCAAGAGCGTCGCTGCCGCTGTTCGTGATGCTGGCGCCGCTTGCTCCGGTGATCGGCACCGTGCTGGCCTTCCAGACCGGGATTGATCCGGCGGGTAGGTTGGCGGGTGCAACGCCGTTGGCGTCGGGGCGACTGCCGTTTTTCCGGGCACTTTTCTCGAGTGGCTCCGCGCTGCTCGCTGTGTGCGTGGCGAGCCTGTTCGTCCCGGTCGGAATCGACGACCTCGCCGTCTGGTTGCTGCCGGGCGTCGCTCTGACATCGTTGGTCGTCGCCATCTCGACCTGGATCGATCCGAGGCGCGTCGCACTGGCATTGGTGGCGGCGTGGGCGTTCTTGGTGACGGCGTGGGTCTGGGGCCGACGGGCGCGTGGGATTCGTCTCGACATCGGCGATTTCGTCGGCGAGCGACAGTCGTTCCAGATCGCGCTCGTGACCCTCACGCTGTGTTCGGCGGCTGTCGCGTTCGTGCGCCGCAACCAACTACCCGTGTGGAGGTCGCAATGAGCGTCGCCGTGGAACTGACACGACTGTCGAAGCGCTACGGATCGACGCCGGCCGTCGATGGGCTCGACTGGTCGGGCGGTGGCGGGGTGATCGGTCTGCTCGGCCCCAACGGTGCAGGCAAGAGCACGCTGCTGCGGATGCTCGCCTCGGTGCTCTCGCAGGACGAAGGGACCATCCGTGTGTTCGGCCTCGATCCGGCCGTGGCCGACGAGCGCCTGGCCATTCGTCGACGGCTGGGCTATCTCCCGCAGGAAGCCGGTCTGTACCGGAACTTCTCGGCCTTCGATCTCGTCGACTACGTGGCCGTACTCAAGGAGATCACCGATCGTGTCGTGCGGCGTGACGAGGTGCGGCGAGTGCTCGACGACGTGGGGATGACCGACGACATGCACCGTCGGATCCGCACGCTGTCCGGCGGGATGCAACGACGAGTGGCGCTGGCTGCGGCGTTGCTCGGTCGGCCCGACCTCCTCGTGCTCGACGAGCCGTCGGCTGGTCTCGATCCCGACCAACGCCTGCGTCTGCGGACGGTTCTGTCGGAGGTGGGTCAGCGAGCCACCGTGTTGCTGTCGACGCACCAGACCGACGAGGTCGCTGCGTTCTGTCAGCGCGTGCTCGTGCTCGATCGGGGCCGGTTGTTGTTCGACGGCGCACCCAAGGAACTCGCCGGGCGGGCCACCGATCGGGTCTGGATGAGCGCCACAGCCGATCCGGGTGCGCTGCGATCATGGGTCACCGGCGAGGGCGACGTCCGCAACATCGGCGTACCGCCAGCGGGCGCATCGATCGTCGAGCCGACCCTCGACGACGGCTACCTGCTCCTCGCGACCGAGGTCGCTGCCCGATCGTGAGGGCAGGCGATCTCGAGAGGCGCTGCGATCAGACGATGTCGGCGACGGTGCCGGCGACCACGAGTCCGGCCGCCACCACCGCCACGGCGATCACGACTTGACCGGCGAGACGCACGGCGCGGTGTTCGAGCAATGCGCGACTGCGGCCGTGCACCAGTGCCCGAGCGGCGATGTAGACGGCTGCCACCGCGAGAATTGGCGTCGCCACCACGAGTAACACGAGCGACGCGTACGCGACCTTGTGGCGGCGGGGTGCCTTGGTGCGCAGCGCAGCAATCGGAACCAACGTCGAGTCGAGCCTGGCGGCGATCGCCGCGAATGTGGTACCGAACAGGATCGCAGTGAGGCACACGAGTCCGACGGCGAGCCACAGCGGTTCGAGGATCGTGAAGTCGGAGTTGTCACGCGACAGCGGATCGGACACACCGAACGTGGCGAGCAGGAACAGTCCATAGACCGCTCCGGTGACCCAAGCCCGGCCCGGTAGGAGGCGGCGTATCAGGATGAACACGAACGACGTGACGACCGGGATCAGCAGGCCCACGAAGATGACGAGGCCGATCGTGCCGCCGAGCGTGATCTCGCCGACTCGCTCCTCTGCGTCGGTCAGACGCCCCTGAGCACCGTCTCCCGACGTCGCCGCGAGAACGCGCATCACCAACCTCCCGCCGAGCCCGGCGACCAACCCACCCGCCACGAATCCGGCGGTGGTGGTGATCGCCAACGTGCGCACTGCGTCGAGCGCAGACGCGCCGGCGGTCGACGCAACCAGGTCCCTCGGGGCGACCACCGGTCGGTTGCGGCCTCGCCACGAGATCACCAACGCGAGAGCGACGGCGGCGACGCAGATCGCCACGACGAGGAGATTGTCGGATCGCATCGTTGGCTACGTCCCGTTCATCGGGGAGCGGAGGCCCGCCCACAACGAGATGGCGGCGAGGATCGGGATCGACACGAGCGAGCCGACCAGACCGACCTGATCGGCGGTGTCGAGCCCGTCGAGGTGACCGATGTGGAAGCCGACGTGGAATGCGCCCTGTACGAGCCACGCGATCGCCACGATCGTCATGGCCTCGCGCCGCCAGACCGACCACACCGTCACGATGATCAGCGCGAGGAAGAGAGCGCCGACGTCGCGAGCGAGGTGCTCGTCGTACGCACCACCCTCGACGGGGACCCAGCTCCGCCCGAGTGGGAAGTCGTCGTACCACGACTCGGGAGCGAACATCGCCTGGATCGCAGTGGGCAGCATGAACAACGCGATCAAGCCCAGAGACCACCGTTGGATTCGCTCGCGAGTCATGTGTCCCCCTTGTTGCGCCGAGACGGCCGACCGGTTCACCGATGCCTCGGTGAATCGCCGGACGGAATCGTCTCAGAGCATGCGTTGGCGGCGCAATGACCGCAGCGCGAAGTACCCGAAGCACGGCGGGATGTAGAACGTGATCATCCGGTAGCAGAGAGCCGCCCCCATGGCCGCTGCGCTGTCGACGCCGATCGCCGTGTAGCCGGCGGTGAGTGCGGCTTCGGTGACGCCGACGCCACCCGGCACGGGCATCAGCCCGGCGAACAGAGCGACACACACGTTGACGAGTACGGCATCGGCATAGCTGACGTCCTGTCCGAACGCCACGAGGATCGTGTAACTCGCCAGCGAGAACAGCAGCTGCACCAGCAGGTTCGCCAACACCACCGAGATCAAACGCCGCGGCGAGCTGAGCAGCGGCCCGATCTTCGCCCAGGTCGTCTTGATCACGGCGACGACCGGGTCACGGAACTTCGCCACCGACGCGACGACACCGATTCCGATCGCCAGCACGACGACGGCGATGAGCAGCAGCGTCCCGTTGAAATCGACGCTCGACGTGCTGATGTCGAGGTTGAGACTGCCCAGCCCGAACCCGACGATCACGATGATCAGGCTGATCTGGGCGACGAAACCCGCGACGCTGTCGAGTCCGCCGACGGCGATGGCTGTCGTGCGGTCGAGGCCGTTGCGTTGGAAGAAGCGGATGTTCATCGCGACGCGAGCCGCTGTCGACGGAACGGCCAGGTTGACGAACGTGATGGCGAACTCCAGCAGCGTGAGCCGGCCGTACGGCACCGGGAGTGGTGTGGCCTGCGACACGGCGAACGCGCCGGCGAATCGTGGTGTCTGGCCGATGATGAGAGCGAGGAGGAGGATCGGAACGCTGGCTCCGGCGATCGAGTCGACGATCGACTCGACGCCGACCTCTTGCACGGCGCCGACGATCGTGAAGGCGACGATGGCCAGCAGGAGCCACATCACGATGTTGCCGATGGAGAAGCGACGGATGGCCTGGAGGTCCTGCTCCTCGGCACCGACTGCAGCAATGGCTGCCTTGCGAAGGTCGTCGATGTCGAGGTCCGCCTCGTTCGCACTCCTGCGCAACGACGGAAGCATCGCAGCTGACTGCACGAACGTAGTGGTGGCCGTCAGGATTTCGGGGCTCAGCGCCTCGGCCGCCGCAGCCACCGCCCGATCGATGCCAACGGCGACGGCCGTCGAGGTGAGCAGTTGAGCGTCGTCGAGGCGTCGCGACGTCTCGGAGAGTTCGATCCTCGCCCGATCGAAGCCGCCGATGTAGACCTCGCCGCCGGCGACCTGAAGCTTGTCGGGGGTGATTCCGCCGTGGCAGATCCCGGCGTCGTGGAGGCGACCCAACGACCTCCACGAACTCGCAAGGAGCGCATCGTCGATCGGTTCGTCGCCTGACGCGAAGGCCGTGCCCATCCGCTCGACCACGAACAGCGCATCGGAGCGGCGATCCATCGCTGCGGCAACGAGAGGAGTGACCAGCGCGCCCTCGCGTTGGGCGTACAGCGTCAGGTATGCCTGGTGCTCGATCTGATGACGACGATTGACGGTGACATTGCTGCCGCCCGAGCGATAGACGACCAGACGCCAGATCTTGACGAGGAACCGGCTGTCCCACGAATCGCGCCCGTGGACCTGAACATCGAGGATGCGGTCATCGGGCGTCCTGGCCTTGGCGACGATGACACCGTTGCGGGCCTCGACGCTCGTCGCGGTGGCGTCGATTCCGATCGAACGCAACGCCTCACCGAGGTACTGCAGACTCATCGATGCGTCGGGTGAGCCGACCACGAGATGGACCATCGCGCCAGCGGCCCATCCAATGGCGAGGGCGGTCAAGCCGGCGCCCGGCGCGCCGAGGTCGAGAGCGACCGTGGCCAACCACCCCGTGGCGATCAGCCAGCGACCGACCGTACGCAGCGGGCTCACGAAGTGGGGGCTGGCGACGGTGATCGTTGCGGCCCCTGCCGCGAGTGCGACCGCCGGGAACGAACCGGCGCCGCCTGCGGCCCCGATGTCGTCGGTGAGGGTGGGGAGGTCGCCCGCAACGAGCCAGCCGACGAACAAGACGCCACCGACGGTCACCGCGATGCTCAGCGCCCAGTCGCGCAGCAGGCTCCATCGCCGCCTCACCAACGCGAGCACGCCGATCACGAGCGCCCAGATCTGAATCGTGTCGTATGCGATCCTCCAGAAGAAGTCCAGCCAACCAGGCAGGTTCGCCAGTGTGTTCGCAAGACTCTGTTCGAAGTCTCCAGGATCGTCGACGGCCAGGGCGGTGATCGTGATCAGCGCCAGCGACAGCACCAGCAGGACGACGTCGGTCGGTCGCCGGAATCGTTGCGGCGTGGCCGGTACGGCGAACGCCCGTGCGGTGAAGGCGCCGGAGGTGACGTCCGACATCCTGATCGGGGGATGCCTGCTGTCGACGTCGCTGAGAGGCGTACTCACGCCCGAGGAGACCAATCGTGTGCCGGAATGCCCCGACGGTAGCTGTCGGCCGTGGGCTGGAACGGGATTGCATGGGCGAGCACGCCGAATGGCGGTCGCCGTTCTATGTTGTCGACCGAACCCCCGAAAGGACACCATGAGTATCTCCCCGAACCGTTTGATCGAGCCGACGTTCTGGCGTCAGACGCTCGCCGACCGCATGACGGAGTTCGCCGATCTCCGCGAGCAGGGCCCGATCCTGCGCATCGAGGTGGACAACCCGATGACGGAGTCGACCGAGGTCTTCCACGCGCTCACGCGCTACGACGAGGTCGTCCAGGTCAGCAAGCGACCCGACGAGTTCTGCTCGGGCAAGGGTGCGATCTCGATCTTCGACATGCCGATGGAGATGCTCGAGTTCTTCGGGAGCTTCATCAACATGGAC
>JBGTEH010000158.1:0-12476 GCA_041747915.1 Ilumatobacteraceae bacterium | reverse complement strand
GCGGGTGCCGCCGAGGCCCGAACCTTCCTCGGCCCGCTGGCCGAACGGTTCCTGGTGTTCTGCGATCCCGACCGCGCTGCTGTCACGGCGATGGGGCTCGACGAACTCCCGTCGTTCGTCTTCACGCGCGTCGACGGCGTCGTCGCGGCCGTCGCCGAGGGCTGGAACCCGAGCGAGTGGGAAACGGTCGCCGACGCAATTGCCGAGGTCACGTGGTGGACATCGATCCCGGTCCCCGGCGCGGGTGATCCGGGGCCGTTCCGCGGTTCTCCGTCGCTCGGCTGACCCGTGCCGAGCACGCCGTCACGGCGAGAGCTTCCGGACCTCCCGGTCGTCGAGGCGTTGGACGATGTCCGCGCGGCGTTGCACGAACGCCACCGAGCGGTTCTCGTCGCTCCGCCGGGCGCGGGAAAGACCACGGTCGTCCCGCTGGCACTGCTCGACGAACCATGGCTCGACGGCCAACGGATCGTGATGCTGGAACCCCGTCGTCTGGCAACCAGAGCGGCTGCGCGGAGAATGGCGTCGACGACAGGCACCGGTGTGGGACAGTTCGTCGGCTACCAGACCCGCGACGAGCGCCACATCGGCGCCGACACCCGCATCGAGGTTGTCACCGAGGGTGTGCTGACCCGCCGCCTTCAGAACGACCCCGAGCTGCCCGGCGTGGGGATCATCGTCTTCGACGAGGTACACGAGCGCAACCTCACCACCGATCTCGGGCTCGCCCTGACGCTCGATGTGGCATCGTCGATCCGACCGGATCTGCGGATCCTGGCGATGTCGGCGACCCCCGACGTCGACGGCCTGACCCGGCTGCTCGACGCCCCGGTGATCCAGAGCGACGGCCGGATGTTCGATGTCGAGATGCACTGGGTGCCGGCGAAGCCGACGAGCGGATCACGCGGACGTTCGAACCGACGCGGCCCCGAACGCATCGAACCAGCCGTGGTCGCGGCCGTCTCCCGAGCGCTCCGCGAGCAGACCGGCGACGTGCTGGTGTTCCTCCCCGGAATCGGTGAGATCCGCCGAACCGAGTCGCAACTGAGCGAGGTCGTCGGATCCGACGTCGACATCTACGCGCTCGCGGGCGCACTGACGATGGCCGAGCAGGATCTTGCGCTCGCGCCTTCGCCTCCGGGCCGACGGCGCGTCGTGTTGTCGACCGACATCGCCGAGACGTCACTCACGGTCGACGGCGTTCGCGTGGTGGTCGACAGCGGACTCGCCCGCGAACCGCGCTTCGACGCACGCAACGGTTTGACGCGACTCACCACAGTGTCGACCAGCCGCGCATCCGCCGAGCAACGCGCCGGTCGCGCGGGCCGTACCGAGCCAGGGGCCGCCTATCGCCTGTGGAGCAAGATCGAGCACGGCACGCGCACCCGTCACCGATCGCCAGAGATCACCCAGACCGATCTCGCCGGATTCGCACTCGAACTCGCCGCATGGGGCGGCGGTGACGATCTCGGGTTCATCGACGAGCCACCAGCGGGCGCACTCGGCCACGCACGTGACCTCCTGCGCGACCTCTACGCCATCGACGCAGACGACGGCTCGATCACTCCACTCGGTCGAACGATGCTCGGACTGCCCGTGCATCCCCGGCTTGCCCGCATGGTCGCCGTCGATCGTTCTGCGCTGGCCTGCGTCGTGGCCACCCTCGTCGAGGAGCGCGACATCTTCCGGGGGCGTCCCGACGACTTGCCCGCCGACCTCGCCCTCCGGGTTGCGGTGCTGTCGGGGCGTGATCGTCACGACGCGGCCGATCGGGGTGCCGTACATCGACTGCGCGAGCGGGCCTCCGACCTCGCTCGACGGGCGCGCACCGAGTTCGACCTCGATGCCGTCGACCCCGACAGGACGGGCGCCGTGCTGCTCCTCGGATATCCCGATCGCCTTGCCGCTCGGCGGCGACCCGGCCAGTACCAGCTGCGGTCCGGTTCGGGTGCGTGGTTGCCCGACGACGACCCGCTCGCCGATGAGGCGTTCGTCGTCGCCGCCGATCTCGCCGGTCGGCGTGACCGGGCCAGGATCCGCCTTGCCGCGGCCGTCGACGCGGACGATGTGATCGCGGCATTCGGCCCCGAGATCTCCGAGCGAAGCACGGTGGCGTGGGACCCCGATCGCGACGACCTCGTCGAGTCGATCGAGCGCCGCCTGGGTGCGATCCAGCTCGGCCTGCGGACGGGCCGCCCCGCCGCCGGCGACGAGACGACTGCGGCCTTGATGGCCCGAGTCCGTGCAACCGAACTCCAGGCACTGCGGTGGACTGACGGCGCACTACGACTACGCGACCGCGTCGAATTCCTGCACCGGACCGTGGGCGATCCGTGGCCCGACTGGTCGGCAACCACCCTCGCCGCGACCGTCGACGACTGGTTGGGGCCGCATCTTCCGGGAGCGACGGGACGCGCCGACCTGGAGCGAGTCGAACTCGTCACCGTCCTGCGGAGCCAACTCCCGTGGGATGTGGGGAGCGAACTGGACGATCTCGCGCCGCCCGATCTCGAGCTCCCAGGCGGACGGTCGGTGCCGATCGACTACTCGGGCGATCAACCCGACGCGTTCGTCCGTGTGCAGGATCTGTTCGGGGTCACGGTCCACCCGATCGCAGGCGACCAACCGATTCGACTGCATCTGCTCTCCCCGGCCGACCGACCAATTCAGGTCACCGCCGACCTTCCGGGCTTCTGGGAGGGGTCGTGGAGCGAGGTCCGCAAGGACATGGCGGGCCGGTACCCGAAGCATCAGTGGCCCGTCGATCCTGCGAACGCCGACCCGAAGCGGATGAAGGACCGCTGATGTTCGGACTTCCCGTCGGCATGGCGTTGGCGTGCGTGCTCGTGGTGTACGTCGGCGCCACCATTCAGGCCTCGATCGGAATCGGGCTCGGGATGATCGCGTCGCCGGTCCTCGCGATCGCCGACCCGGACTTCATCCCGGTCGCGATCATTCTCGTCGTCATACCGCTGACCGTGACGGTTGCGTGGATCGACCGGACCCACATCGAGAAACGCCAGGTTGGCTTCGCTCTCGTCGGCCGGCTGCCTGGTGTCGTCGCCGGTGCGCTCGTGGTGGCGGCGCTCTCCGATCAGGTGCTCGGCGTGATGGTCGCAGTTTCTGTGCTGATCGCCGTCGCGGCCTCCGTGACGGGGCGACTGTTCAGCCCGACCGATCGGTCGCTGATGGTGGCCGGGTTGGCGTCGGGATTCGCGGCGACGACGACCGGCGTCGGCGGTCCGCCGATGGCGCTCACGTATCAGAACAGCGACCCGGCGACGATGCGTTCGACGATCTCGGCGTTCTTCTCGTTCGGTGCTCTGATGTCGCTCGCCGCACTGGCGATCGCCGGCCAGATCGGTGTACGCCAGTGGAAGCTGAGTGCCTTGTTGCTCCCGAGTGTCATCCTCGGGATCGTCACGGCGCGTCTGGTGAGGAACCATCTTCGGCCGTCGGTCGTGCGCCCCGCGGTCCTCGTGATCTGCACGATCGCGGCGACCGCGCTTCTGATCGAGACGATCTGACCGCCGTCGCCCGGCCGAGCTTGTCGGTAACTTGCCGGCGTGCGTTCATCCTTCATCGCCCTCGTCATTGCGACCGCCCTCATCTTGGCCGCCTGCTCCGGCGACGACAGCGCCGGCCCAGCCACCACAGCGGTCGAGTCGACGACCGCGCCCGCGCAGGTGGTGCAGTCCACGACACCGGACACGACACCGGACACGGCACCGGCAGCGGAGCCCTCAGTCGGCACCGAGGCACCCTTGGAACCGTTCGAGGTCCTGCCCCCCGGGCCCTACGACGTCGGCGTACAGACGGTCACGATCAACGCCGGCAGCGCACGGCCACTCACCGTCGATATCTGGTTCCCGATCGACGACGCCGGCGATGCAGCTCCCCACGAGTACGTCCTGATTCCCGGCCTCAGCGACGTGTCCGACAACGCGGTCGACGCCGGACCTGATGCCATATCGGCCGACGGACCGTTCCCCCTCGTGGTCTATTCGCACGGAAGCGGCGGCCTCCGCTACATCGCGTCCGCCTACACGGAGGCGATTGCCGCCTACGGCTACATCGTCGCCGCGACCGACCACGTCGGCAATACCGCGCTCGACCGCCTGTTGTGCACCGCCACCGACGGTCCCACGACGGCGATCAACCGGGTCCGGGACGTGAGGGCGATCGTCGATCGACTGACCGATCTCGAGAGCACCGAGACCGCCGGGTTCGTCGCGAATGTCGACCGGGAGAAGATCGCGATCACCGGACACTCCTTGGGCGGCTTCACCACATACGCAGCGGTCACCGGTTTCGACAACGACCTCGGCTCGGTGCCCGTCGACGATCGGGTTGATGCCATCATCCCGCTCGCACCCGCGATCGGCGGTGATCGCCCACCCGTCGACGACACCACGACGACGACGGAGGCCATCACCGACGGCGAGCCGGAGTACGTCGACCCCTGCACCGAGCCAACCGATGCGACAACCGGGACGACCCAACCGACGCCGGAGGAAATCGAAGCCGCACGCTCACGACGCTCGATCACCGATGAGCAGCTGGCGTCGATCACGGTGCCCGCCATGGTGATCGTGGGCCAGGACGACACCACGACGCCAGTCGAGCCCAACGTCACGCGTGCGTGGGAGCTGAGCAAGAGCGACCCGCTGTACCGGGTGGAACTCGTCGCCGCACAACACCAGAGCTTCTCGAACGCGTGCCGGTACCTCGACCTCATTCCGACGTGGCCCGAAAACCTTCAGGCGCTGGCCGGGCCGTTCGTCCGCCGGCAGGCGAAAGAGGGTTGCGGCGACGGAATCATGGACATCGAACGCGCCCAGGACCTGACGAACACCTTCGCGATCAGCTTTCTCGATTCGATCTTTCGCGGCGCACCGATGATCGACCCGGCGACGACTGCCATTCCCGACGACGTCGTGCTCATGTCCAAGTGACTCGACGCCGGTTGACGCGCCCACTTCTCAACGGTGGATTGCACCGAGCCGTGCGGCGGCCGCGGCGAGAAGCGAGTGCACCTGGTCTGATGCCTCGAGGAGCTCGAGATCGAAGCGCGTCGACAACATCGCGATCATCGATGCGAGCGATTCGTTGCGATCCGCCCGCAGGGTCAGCACCGCACGGTCGCCGTCGTGGACGTCGACATCGGCGTGGAGCCAGTTGACGACGGAGGCAACGTCGTCCGCGTCCCCGCTGACCGCAACCCTGGCGAGGTGCTCCTCGGACATGGTGCGGATGCCGTCCATGACGAACGTCGCGGCGTCGGCGGCCGGGAGGGAGCGCGGCGTGAATCGGGCACCGGCGAGGCTCGGTGTCTCCATCCGGTCGACACGGAACGATCGCCAGTCGTTGCGTCGCACATCCCATGCCACGAGGTACCAGCGTCGCCCGGCCGACACGAGTTGGTGAGGCTGCACCAGGCGCCGCGACTCGTCGCCGTCGCGGCGCTGATAGTCGAACCGGACCTCTTCGTGGTCGCGGCACCCCTGGCTCAGGACCGTGAGCGACTTGGCCGAGACCGTCGATGTCGGAGCCGACCACCTGACCACGTCGACGCTCGTGCGCAGGGCCTCGACCCGGCGGCGGATCCGATCGGGCAAGATCATGTCGAGCTTGGACATCGCCGCGATGGACGCTGCCTCGATGCCTTCGATCGCCGCGAGCGCTGTGCTGCGCAGGCCGACCACGATTGCCATCGCCTCGTCGTCGTCGAACAGCAGTGGCGGCAGATGGGTGCCGGCGGCGAGCCGATACCCACCGTCGGTTCCCGGCCCGGCGTCGACCGGGTAGCCGAGTTGGCGTAGCCGGTCGACGTCGCGCCGCACCGTCCGCTCACTCACCTCGAGGTGCTCAGCGAGCTCGGCTCCCTTCCAGTACCGATGGGTCTGCAGGAGGGAGAGCAGTGCCAGCGTGCGAGCGGTCGGATCGTTCGTCACAGTCAGTCCATCAGTCAGTCATAGTTGTTCACCATGCGCACGCTGAGCACGAGCATCATGGCCATCGTGACGATGATGACACCGAACCCCTTCGCCAGTGCCGCTTCGTCGAACCCGACGAGGATCAGCGAGCGGGCCGCCTCCATCACGTAGGTCACGGGATTGATCGTCGCGGCGATCTCCATCGGGCGGGTGAGCTGGTCGCGAGGAACGAAGTTCGGCGTCAGGAACAGCAGCGGGAAGAAGATCATGCTCGCACCCTGCGTGGCCGCAGCGCTTCGGGTCTTCAACGACACGAGTTGCATGAATCCGCTGAAGACCATGGCCCAGAGCGCCACCATGAGCACGAGTACGACGAAGCCGGCGACGCCCGACTCGATACGGATGCCGAACAGCAACGCGAGCAGGATCATCACCGTGGCCACCGCCGCCGTCTTGACGAACTCCGCATACAGCCGACCGAGGATGAGCGCCATGCGGGAGATCGGCGTCGCTCGCAGTTTGTCGAAGTAGCCGCCCTCGATCTCCTCGACGAGGTAGAGCGCAGCGCCACCGAACGATGCCGACAGCAGCAGCGAGGCGGGCAGCTGGAAGGCGCCGTAGTTCTGGCCCTCGAGGAATGAGGTGCCTTCCGCCGGGAAGATCCTCGCCGCCTGCCCCACGTTGACCACGAGGAAGAACAGCGGGATGAACATGGTGGGGAACAACGAATCGGGTGTTCGCAGTGCCTCGCGGATGGCGCGACCGCCGAGGATCAGCGAATCGCGCAGGCCGCTGATCGGCGAGGTCCGGGCGGATGTCGTGTCCGGCCTGGTGGAGTTGGTGATGACGGTCATTGATCAGATCTCCTTCACTTCGCCCGCGACTCGTTCGCGGGTTCTTCCGGTGGCGTCGAGGAACACGTCGTCCAACGTGGGGTCGGTGTCGAGCCCGCGCCGCTCGCGCAGTTCCTGTTTGAGTGAGTGCGGCGTACCCGCACGGATGATGCGGCCGTCGTCGATGATCGCGAGCCGATCGCACAGTTGGTCGGCCTCCTCCAAGTACTGGGTGGTCAGGAAAACGGTCGTGCCTCGTTCGTTGATCCGGCGGACCTCGTCCCAGATCGTGATCCGGCTCGACGGGTCGAGCCCGGTCGTCGGTTCGTCGAGGAACAGCACATCGGGTTCGTGCACCAGCGCCGACGCGAGGTCGAGTTTGCGCTTCATGCCCCCCGAGTAGCCCTTCACCCGCCGGTCGGCGGCGTCGCCGAGGTCGACGAGCTCGAGCAGTTCCTTCGCCCGATCCGCAGCATGGCCCGGCGACATGCCGAACAGCCGTGCCTGCAAGACGAGGATCTCGCGCCCGGTTTGGCGGTCATCGAGGCCCGCCTCCTGGAGGGCGACACCGATCTTGCGGCGCGCAGCGTCGGGATCCTCGGCGACGTCGACGCCGGCCACGTAGGCGGTACCGGCGGAGAGCGTCATGAGGGTGGTGAGCATCCGGACCGTGGTCGACTTGCCGGCACCGTTCGGGCCGAGGAACCCGAACACCTCGCCGTCGGCGACCTCCAGGTCGACGCCGCGCACCGCTTCGACACGGTCATCGCCCGATCCGTACGTCTTTCGGAGTCCCACGGCAGAGATGGCGCTCATGTCGGTTCCTCGCTGCGAATCGGGTGGGGTTCCATCATGGGTTGCTCCTTCTGTGAGGGGTTCGATGCCCGCAGGCCACGCCGCTGGTGACGGTGTCCTCCGATGATGAACGCCTATGCGGACAGATTCTGTCCGCATAGGCGAAATGCCGTGGGAAGATGCGCCAGAACTTCCTCGCGCCACCCATGGCGCAGACGGGATTGGATGCCGTGCTGCGCGAGCGTCGACGGCGGCCCGTTTGCCGCCGGGTTCGGGGGCGGTCGTAGGCTCGGTCCATGGCCGAGGTTGCTCCGTTCGCGTTCACCGAGCTGCTCCCGCTGGGCGCTGACGACACCGAGTACCGCCTCGTCACGACCGACGGCGTGTCGAGCTTCGAGACTCCGGAGGGAACCTTCCTGAAAGTCGAGCCCGAGGCGATCCGGCGCCTGACGGCCGCGGCGATGCACGACATCGCCCACTTCCTGCGGTCTGCCCACCTCCAACAACTGCGCAACATCCTCGACGATCCCGAGGCGTCGGACAACGACCGATTCGTGGCCCTCGACCTGCTGAAGAACGCCGCGATCGCAGCCGGTGGCGTGCTGCCGATGTGCCAGGACACCGGCACGGCGATCGTGAAGGGCAAGAGGGGTCAGTTCGTGTTCACCGGCGGCGGCGACGAGGAGGCGATCGCGCACGGCATCCACGACACGTACCAGACCTCCAACCTGCGGTACTCGCAGATGGCGCCGCTCGACATGTACACCGAGAACAATACCGGCACGAACCTGCCGGCGGAGATCAAGATCTCGGCGATCGACGGCGCCGCGTACAAGTTCCTGTTCATGGCCAAGGGCGGCGGCTCGGCGAACAAGAGCTACCTCTACCAGGAGACCAAGGCGCTGCTGAACGAAGCGACGCTGCTGCCGTGGATCTTCGACAAGATGCAGTCGCTCGGCACGTCGGCATGCCCGCCGTACCACCTCGCAGTTGTGATCGGCGGAACGTCGGCCGAGTTCGCCGTCGAGACCGCCAAGCTGGCATCGACCAAGTATCTCGACTCGCTGCCGAGGTCAGGATCGTCCGAAGGCCACGGGTTCCGCGACGTCGAGTTGGAACAGCAGGTCCTGAAGTTGAGCCAGACCACCGGGATCGGTGCCCAGTTCGGCGGCAAGTACTTCTGCCACGATGTACGGATCATCCGCCTGCCGCGCCACGGAGCATCGTGCCCGGTGGCGATCGCCGTCTCGTGCTCGGCCGACCGCCAGGCGCTCGGCAAGATCACCAAGGACGGCGTGTTCCTCGAACAGCTCGAACGCGACCCCGCGCGATTCCTGCCCGACGTCGACGACACCCGACTCGACGCCACCGAATCGGTCCACATCGACCTGAATCGACCGATGGCCGACATCGTCGCCGAGCTCTCGCAGTACCCCGTCACCACCCGCGTGATGCTGACCGGCCCGATGGTGGTTGCTCGCGACATCGCCCACGCCAAGATCAAGGAACGTCTCGACGCGGGCGAAGAGATGCCGCAGTACCTCCGAGATCACGCCGTGTACTACGCCGGTCCGGCCAAGACCCCCGAGGGATATGCGTCAGGATCGTTCGGGCCCACCACGGCGGGACGGATGGACAGCTATGTCGAGCAGTTCCAGGCGGCGGGAGGATCGATGATCATGCTGGCCAAGGGCAACCGCTCAGCCCAGGTCACGGAATCGTGCGAAGCCTACGGTGGTTTCTACCTCGGCTCGATCGGAGGGCCCGCCGCCCGGCTCGCTCTCGACAACATCCGCAAGGTCGAAGTTCTGGAGTATCCGGAACTCGGGATGGAGGCAGTGTGGAAGATCGAGGTCGAGAACTTCCCCGCGTTCGTCGTCGTCGACGACAAGGGCAACGACTTCTACGCCCAGGTCCGCGCCGAACACTCCATGCCCGTCACCATCCACTGACCACCATGTAACGCTGGTGTCAGACACCAGCGTTACATGTCACCGGCGAGTTCCCCGGCCAAGTCGCCGAGGCGTCGCTCGCCCTCGGCGGTCTGACCACCGGCGGCGAGGAATCGAGCCATCAACTCGTGCGCTTCGTCGGAGCCGAGCGTGACGTTGAATGCTCCCGACTCGGCGAGGAGGTCGGCCTCGACTCCCGTCTCGGCCGCGATCACCCTGGCCTTCGCCGCCGCGACGGCGTGCGTTGGGAACGACGCCATCCGAGCGGCGAGGCGGTCGACGAACGTGCCGATCTCGTCGGCCGGCAGGACCCGGTTGATCCAACCCCAACGCTCGGCGGTCGCCGCGTCGATGTCGTCGCAACCGAGGATCACTTCGAGGGCTCGGCTGCGTCCGAGCAACCGGGGCAACCGTGCCGTGCCACCGCCTCCCGGCAGGATGCCGAGCGCGACCTCGGGCTGACTCAGGATCGCGTCAGGCGTCGAGAACCGCATGTCGAAACTGAGCGCCAGCTCGCTGCCACCGCCGCCGGCCCGACCCTCGATCACCGCAATCGTCGGCTTCGGCATCGTGCGCCACGTCTCGCACATCCGATCGAAGATGTTCAGTTCCGTGGGTGCGGGATCGTCGCGCGGAAACTGTTGGATCGCGGTGACGTCGAAGTGAGCAACGAACCATTCGGGATTGGCCGAGCGCATCACGACGACGCGCACGCCGGCATCGTCGGCGAGCGATTGTGATGCCGCCAGCAACTCGAACAGCATCTCGATCGTCATCAGGTTGATCGGCGGATGATCGATGGTCACGGTCGCCACGCCCCGGTCATCGACCGTGGTCGTCAGAAGAGCCATCGCGCGAACGTAGCGATGTCATCCGATCGGCAACGCACCGGCAGCGATACCCTCGACCCATGAGCGACCACGCCATTCGCATCGCCTACTGCGTGCCTTGAGACTATTCGAGCCGCGCCGTGAGCGCAGCGAGCGATCTCCTGTCGACCTACCAGCACGTCATCGACAGCTTGACGCTGGACACCGGATCGAAGGGAGTGTTCGACGTCACGGTCGACGGCGAACTCCTCTATTCCAAACACGCCGCCGGCCGCCACGCCGAACCCGGTGAGATCCTGGAACTGTTCCGAGAGCAGTACGCGAAGGACATCGCCCCCTACGGCGAGTAACTGTTACGCCAGGGGTCAGACCCCCGGCGTAACAGCTACGACATCGTGACGAGGTCGAGCCAGTCGTCGGAGAAGTAGTCGACATCGCCGTCGGGCATCAGCAGCACCTTGGTGGGCGCGAGTTCCCGGACGAACTCTTCGTCGTGGCTCACGAGGATGATCGCCCCCGGCCAGTCGACGAGCGCGTCGGCGACCGCCTGCCGCGACGGCGGGTCGAGGTTGTTCGTCGGCTCGTCGAGCAGCAACAGGTTGTTGCGTCCGACCATCAGCATTGCGAGCGCCAGTTTGGTCTTCTCGCCCCCGGACAGCGTGCCGGACTCTTGGAACACCTTGTCGCCGGACAGTCCGAACATCCCGAGCAGGCCTCGTAGCTGGGTTTCACCGAGGTCGATTCCTTCCGGCACGGCGTCGCGAATGTTGGTCAACAGCGATTCGTCGATTCGCAGGTTGTCGTGCTCCTGGGCGTAGTACCCGACGTGCACCTGATACCCGAACGCAAAGTCTCCGAGGTCGGCCTCGGTCTCGCCCGCGAGGATACGCAGCAGGCTGGTCTTGGCGGCGCCGTTGAGCCCGAGGAGGAGCAGTCGTTCGCCACGGCCGAGGTCGAAGTCGATGTCCTCGAAGATCGTCGGGCCGCCATACGCCTTGCACAGACCCGATGCGCGGATCACCGTCTCGCCGCACTTCGGCGGATCGGGGAACCGCACAGTCATCGTGCGAGTCGACTGCGGACCGCGCACGCGCTGATCTTCCAGCCGAGCGATGCGCTTCTCGACGCTGTGGGCCATGGCCGCCTTGGTGGCCTTGGCACCGAAGCGGTCGACGACGGTCTGGAGACGATCGATCTCCTTCGCCTGGAGCACCGCCTTCTTGGCCAAGCGCGCCTCGTCGTCGGCCCGCGCCCGCTGGTACTGGCTGTATGTGCCGCGATACTCGACGATCTCGCCGACGTCGTGTTCGGTGGCCCGGTCGACGTGCAGCACCCGGGTGATCGACTCGTCGAGCAGTTCGAGATCGTGGCTGATCACGAGGAGCGCTCCCTTGTACTGGCGCAGGAAACCGAGAAGCCACGCCTTGGCGTCGACGTCGAGGTGGTTGGTCGGCTCGTCGAGACACAGAACGTCCGACCCGGCAAACAAGATGCGGGCGAGCTCGACGCGCCGTCGCTCGCCACCCGACAGGGTGCTGATCGGCTGATCGAGCCGTGCGTCGGGGATACCGAGACCGGCCGCCATCGCCCGCGCCTCACTCTCGGCGGCGTACCCGCCGGATGTACTGAACGCTTCCTCGGCGTCGGAATAGCGCCCGACGTTGCGCTCGTCGGGGTTCTCCTCCATGACGATGCGCAGCTTCTCGATGCGTGTGATCTCGTCGTCGATGCCACGCCCGGACAGCACGTGGGTGACGCACGACCGCCCGTCGAGGGCAGAGTCGATCTTGGGGTCCTGCGGCAGGTAGCCGAAGCCGCCCTTGCGCAGCACATTGCCGGATTTCGGCTCGACTGCACCGCCGAGCACCTTGAACAGGCTCGTCTTGCCGGCCCCGTTGCGCCCAACGATTCCTACCTTGTCGCGCGCCATCACGGTGAAGCTGGCGGAGTCGACGAGCAGCCGCCCGCCCACTTCCACCGAGATCGCCTGAGCCTGGAGCACCCGTCCAGGCTAGAGGTGCCTGCTCGATCAGCCGCCCGGCGGATCGGGCGCTGGAACGAGCAATGCGGGCGCGGTCGTGGTGGTGGCGGGGGCGGCGGTGGTCACCGGCACCGTCGTCGGCGGCACCG
>JBGTEH010000157.1:0-7844 GCA_041747915.1 Ilumatobacteraceae bacterium | reverse complement strand
AGGTGGTCCAACACATGCCAGACAATCTGAATGGGACCCTGGAGGTGGTTGGCCGCTAGGCCGACAGGCTGGACCGCCTGGCGAATTCCCGCCAACCCCCGCTGAACTTCATCGCCGCAGTTGGTCCCCGCGGTGTCGATGGAACACTGGTGTCTGACACCGGCGTTACATGGTCGTGGTGAGTTCAGTCCCAACAGTCCGAGCAGTGCCGGGATCGATCGTCGGTCCCGGCACTGTCGCGTTCGGTCGCCCGACGCTGCTCGGTGTCCCGAGCCCGGTACTTTGACGTGGTGACGAACCGTCTGTGGGTTGCACTCGCGATCGTCGTCGTGGGTGTGTCGACCATCGGAGCGTCGCCGACCGCGGCGATCGATACGGCCGACGCAGGTGACACGGTCGACGCTGGTGACAACATCGGTGATGCCGATCAGCCCGAAGGCCCGGCCGACGACACGACGCTCGAGGTGCTGCAGGGCGAGGCGGCCGTCGAGGAACTGACGGATTCCGGCACACTCGACGAGGTGGCCGAGGAGAACGGACTCGAGGCGACTGAATTGGTCGAGGAGTTGATCGAGGATCCGTCACTGTTCGTGAACGACATCGGCCTGCTCGGCTACGTCGAGCAACTCACTTCGTCGGCGGCCGGAGGCGAAGTCGCGGCGCTCACCGCGGCGCCCGACAATGTTTTTGCGCTGAGTTCGCGACCCACATCGTCGCGCACGATCCTTCTCGACTTCGACGGGCACGTCACCAACGATCCGAGCTGGGGTGCGTCGATCATCGAATCGACCGCCTACGACACGGATGGCTCGCCGGGCAGCTTCTCGGCCGCCGAACGTGCCGCGATCTACGAGATCTGGCAACGCGTGAGCGAGGATTTCGCGCCGTTCGACGTCAACGTGACCACTGCCGATCCGGGTGCCGAGGCACTCAGCCGCACGAGTGCGATCGACACCGCTTTCGGCCAGCGGATGGTGATCAGCCCGACGAACTGGTATGCGCCGGGATCGAGCTGCACGACGCCCGGCCAGACGTGCACGCTGGGCATCGCGCTCGTGGGCGTCTTCGACCGCCGGACCGACACTCCCGCATTCGTCTTCACCGCCGGCGTGTCGGTGAGGACCATCGCCGAGGCGACATCGCACGAAGCCGGCCACACCTTCGGGCTCAATCACGACGCAACAGCGGCATCCACGTACTACAGCGGTCACGGTGTGTGGGCCCCGATCATGGGCCGCGGGACCGATCCGTCGAAGCCGTTCACGCAGTGGTCGAAGGGCGAGTACGCCGGAGCCAACAACGTGCAGGACGACATCGAACTGATCGCCGGATCGACCGGTTATCGACCCGACGATCACGGCCCGACGCCGGAGCGCGCCACGGTCGTGCCGGCATCGTCGACGACGACCGGCGTGATCGGAACGACCGGTGATCGCGACATGTTCGCCGTCGATGTCGGCAACGGCAATCTCGCCGTCACACTTCGCCCGCCCGACGGAACCGAGACGTGGTCGAACCTGCTCGCCCGAGTCGTGGTGCGCGACGCGGGTGGCGGCGTTGTTGCCGAACAATCGCCGGCGGCACCGAAGTCGTGGTCCGTGTCGGTGAACGTTCCAGTGACGGCTGGTCGCTACACGATCGAGGTCGAGCCGGTCGGCTGGCTCGATGCGTCGAGCGGTTTCACGACCTACGGCTCGCTCGGCGCCTACGAACTGTCCGTGGCCGCTCCGCCCGGAGCCACACCACCCGCTGCCGCACCGAACACGTTCACCCCGACCGTGCCGACTCGGCTCGTCGACACGCGCAGCCGCATCGGCGGATTCGGCCGCATGGTTGCCGGGCGACAAGTAGTGGTGCAGGTGACCAACGGGACCACCATCCCTTGGGATGCCACCGCAGCGGTGTTCAGCATCGTGTCGACGAACCCGGCGGCGCGGGGCTACCTGACTGCCTATCCGTGTTCGAACGATCGTCCCGAGACGTCGACGGTCAACTTCGTCGGTGCCCAGACGGTCGCCAACAACACGATCGCCGCGCTGTCGAGCGCCGGCCAGTTGTGCGTGTGGACATCTGCCGACACCGACATCATCGTCGACATCACCGGCTGGCTCGGCCCGAGCGGGTCGTCACGGTTCGTTCCCATCGGCCCGACCCGTGTGGTCGACACCCGCTCTGCGATCGGCGGCCTTCGCGTGCGGGCAGGAGCGACGCTGTCGGTCGACCTCAACGGGTCGGTGCCGGCCGGCTCGACGGCCGTTGCCCTCAACGTCACCGCCGTCAACAGCCTGTCGACCGGCTACCTGACCGTCTTCCCCTGCGGGGCGGCGCTCCCGCCAACGTCGACGGTGAACCACGTCGCCGGGGAGGCGCGACCGAACAACACGATCGTCGGGCTGACGGCGGGCCGGGTGTGCATCTTCAGCTATGCCGACAGCGATGTGCTCGTCGACCTGTTGGGTTCGTTCGGGCCAACCGGTTCGGCGTACCGGCCGACCGCACCCGTGCGCGTGATCGACACCCGTCAGTACCGACCGCCGCTGGCCGCGCAGGAGACCGTCGGCTACAGCGCGGTGACACCGGGGCTCGGTGCCGCAGCGCCCAGCGCTGCATTCGTGAATGTGACGGCCGCCGACCACGCGGTGCCGGGGTACGTGACCACGTTCGATTGCGGGGTCCGGCGCGAGACGTCGACGCTCAACCAGCAGGTCGGCCAGACGGCCGCAAACGGGGCCATCGTGCCGTTGGCGTCGAACCTGCAATCGTGTGTGTGGATGTTCGGCGGGGGGCATCTGATCGTCGACCTCAATGGTTGGTGGGTGCCGTGATGCGCGGGCGAGCTACCGTGAACCGTTGATGGATCATCATCCGAAGTTCGAGCACAGCCGCTTCATCGGCGACAAGCGCACGCAGTTCGTGTACGACCTCGACGAGTGGAGCGAACCGGCGATCATCGACGAGATCGTCGCCGACGGCGTTGGCCTGAGCTTCGGTCCCGACACGCTCGCCGAGGCTCGCAACCGTGGTTACACGCTGGCGACGCCCGGCGCCCGGCGCCGGCTGCGCAAGCCCCGGGCCTGACGGGTTCGACATGCCGGGGATGAACGAGCGGTTCGTTTCGAACGGACTGTCGCTGGCGTGCCACATCGCCCGGCCATCGGGCCCGATCGATCCCGGTCCGGCGGTGATCCTGTGTCACGGTTTCCCGATCGCGTCGCTCGATGCGCAGCGCGCCGGCGGCACCTTTCCGGAGTTGATGGACCGCACCGCAAACGAACTCGGGTGCGTGGCGATGACATTCAACTTCCGGGGGTGCGGCGACAGTCACGGCGACTTCTCGCTGCAGGGCTGGGTCGACGACCTGCGCAACGCGATCTCCCACGTGCTCACGTTGCACGATCCGAGCGGCGTGATCCTGCTCGGGACGAACACCGGCGGCTCGATCGCCATCTGTGTCGCCGCCGACGACCCGCGCGTGTCGGCCGCAGGACTGCTGAGCCCGCGGGCCGACTTCGACGACTGGGCTGACCACCCTCGCCGCTTCCTCGAGCACGCCCGCGATATCGGTGCGATCCACGACCGTCAGTTCCCGGCGTCGGTGGAGGAGTGGACCCGCGAGTTCCGTCGGTTCCGGCCTGTGGCGTCGGCGCGCCGGTTCTCTCCGCGCCCGCTGCTGGTGATGCACGGCGAGGACGACGACAGCGTTCCCGTGTCCGACGCACGCCAACTCGTGACCGCCCACGGCAGCGCCGAGCTGAGCCTGTTCGAGGGAGCGGGTCACCGTCTGCGCCACGACCCGCGAGCGGTCGCCGTGTTGCTCGGCTGGCTCGACCGAGTTCGCTCGACGCACGTCCACCCGTCTGCGGAGCGGGTGTGAACGCCGCTGTGATGGGCGCTCACGAGTCAACGGGTGTCGGAGTGGTGGCCCGGTGCGTCGGCCCAAGAACGAGTTGCAGTTGTCGGCGCTGACAATCGAGCCGATGAAGCGTCAGCGTGGCTCGACCGCTAGCAATCGAGAGTGATTCCGCTGAGTTCGAAGCCGAGCTGTCGCTGGTCGGCGCTCACGCCGGCGTCGATCGGCGAGATTGCGTCTGGTGTGTGCAGGCGGATCAACCGTTCGCGAGTTCCGCGCTGGTCGAGGGGAAGAGTCACGGAGAGCGTCGTCTCGGTTTCGCTGAAATGGTAGTCGGCCTTTCCGTCGCCCACCGAAACGCCGATTCTTGTTGGCCGATGCGGTGCGAAAGTGTGACCTCGAAGGGTGGCGCGCGTGAAGCGATGCGGTGGGAGGGTGATCTCAGCCGTGCACGAGTCGGTCCAGACGCCCCAGAACTCGGGAAAGCTCCACCCTCGACCGAGCATCAGAAGGCCGGGCCGGTCCGTACCGATCTGTAGATCGACGGCGGCGCCCTGGCTGTCAACGAGAGAGTAGAGGGTCACGCTGTGGCGCTGGGCCGCACGGATGGCCTTCTGTACCCAATAATGAATCGGGCGCTCGAAGCCGGTTGGTTGTTCGAGGCCGGTGGACACGGCGATTCTGAGCTGGTCCGGGAATCGGCCGAAGAACTCCCGCACGAATGCCGAGACACCTTTCTCGGTCTGTTGAGGTAGATACCAGAACCCCCGGCCGGCGCGCGCAATCGTCAAGCGGTCGAGTACGACTCCAACGAGACGGAGAGTGTCAGCTTCTGGATCGGCACGTCGAGCCGCGTCGATGAGGCCGTTCCCGAGCGTGCACCATTCGTCGCGCCGACTGTCATCGGGTTCGGACAACCATTCCCTGTGAGCGTTGGCGCCGTGGGCGCGCTTGAAGTACAGAGGGCCTTCCGATCGACGAAACGGTCCGGAGGCCGCGAGGTCCGCCAGGTACACGAACTCCTGCTGGTGACCGGTGGTCGCCACGGTCGGAATCGGGTCACTTCGTTGGGGGAGTCTATTCGCTCGCACGAGCCCGCGAAGTGGTACGTAGTGCAGAGCCTCGGCCGCCTGCAGACACCGCTGCAACGAGGTGCCATCCACGTCAACTGCCTTGTCGAGATCGGTTCGATCGCCGATCCAACGGACATCAGCGTACGCAATCGTGATCTCGGGTGAGGCCTGCATCGTGTCGCGCAGTGCGCCGAGGTAGTCGGTCGTGGCGATGTCATCCTGCTGCCAGTAGCAGAAGTAATCCAACGTGCAGTCACGAGCCAGCCAGTTGAAGTTGCCGGGCCAGCCAAGACGGTGCGGTTGAACGTGGACCTCGAACCGACGGTCGGACGCGAAGGATCTGCAGACATCAATCGTCGGATCATCGGGACCATCGACACTCATCACGCAGCGGAACGCGTGGTACGTCTGGTTCTGTATCGACTCGAGTGTCTGACGGACGAATTCCACACCTCGGTGGACTGGAATTCCCACATAGATGTCGGGGCTCATGTGGGGACGCAGAGGGTCTCAGCCACTTGACGTGCGAAATACGGTGCCATTGTCAGTTTGCCCGTGTTGACGGAGTGGTACCGGCCGATCGAGGTGAGGCCGATGCTGTGCCGTTGGTGGAGTTCGGTCTCGGCGTCGGAGAGGTCCGTGTCACCATGGGCGAAGATCACACCACCTCTCACCACACCATGGTTCGTCACGAGGGATCGCATTCGTGCGACCGCTGGCAGAACAGACGACAAACCGTCGGCGATGTGGCCGGCAGTCTCGACGGAGTGAGCGCGGCTGAGTTCAACCTTCCAGTCAGGTGGCTCGAGGTCGGTGGTGAATCCCAGTCGCCCCGCCGGATACCAGGAGAGGTATCGGCCGGCGTCGCCGAAATCAACGACATCTCCAAACGGCCCGAGGACGAATGTGGACGATGGAGTCGGGAGCGGCGCGTACCTCGAGGGCAGCCGCACAAAGTACTTCATACGAAAGCTCCACGGCCGCGCGGGTCGTAGTCCTGCGGTGGCGTCAAGCTTCGGGAGTCCATCCCACGAGCAGTTGACAACATGGTCGTACCGAGCGCGCCGCTCCGTGACATCTCCGGGGACTTGCCACGTGAGAGCCTGGTGTCTCGGATCAACCGCTGTGACGGTTGCGTCGCAGATCGTGTCGATCGCCGGATGATCGAGCACCGAGCGCTCGACAGCGTCGGCGAGCCCGGCGGGGTCCAATGCGGTCTCACCGGTCTCGAAGGCTCGGACGATGTCTGCGCCGTATGGCCAGTCATCTCCGGGTTCGAGGCGGCGGAGATGACCCGAGCTGATACCCGGCGACACCTCGCCCTCATCGAAGGCAACGTTGACGACGCGTGAGATCGCTTGGTACACCGGTTCCAGTTCGTCGGCCGAGTGCAGACTGTTTCGGTGGATGGCGTAGCGGAACGGAGTAGACATCGTGAGGGATTCGGCCGATGCACCGATCCATCGCCGAATCGACGGCATGAAGACTGCTGCTCCGGTTGCCATCAGTTGTGCAGTCTGAAGCGATTGATCTGCGGAGTACACGTATCCCAGGTGGATCTTGCCCTCGCAGTGTCGGGACGCTCCCTGAAGCAGTCGATGTGACCGCTCGAGCAGGTCGACAGTCGCTCCGCGCTCCGCAAGTTCGAGGGCCACTCCGCAGCCTTGAAGACCGCCACCGATCACGGCAACATGCACGGGAGCGATCGTACGGGAGCGGTGCCGCCTTGAAACCTGCGTCGGTTCCGGGAACGCGGCTCATCGGCGCCCGTCATGCAGGCGTCAGAGTTGGCTGAGGTGCCAATGGTGCGCCGACCGAATCACGTCGTCAAGTCCGTAGTTGGCCTGCCATCCGAGCGTCTGTTCCGCAAGGCGGGGGTCCGCGAAGGTGGCGACCGGATCGCCCGGTCGGCGATCGACAACGTCGTATGGAACCGCGGTACCGACGATTCGCTCAGTTGCACGGATCACTTCGAGTACCGAAGTGCCGGTTCCCGTTCCGACGTTCAGCTCCACCATGGGGCCCTGTGCGCCGAGATAGGCGAGGGCACGTTCGTGCGCGTCGGCCAGGTCGTCGACATGGATGTAGTCACGGATGCACGTGCCGTCCGGAGTGGGGTAATCGTCACCGAATACTTGGAGACGGCGGTCGCCGAGCAAGAGCGCCTTCATCGCGAGTGGAACCAAGTTGACGCTGTAGGTCCAGTCCTCGCCGATGCGTCCGTCGAAGCTGGCGCCCGCAGCGTTGAAGTAGCGCAGGCTCACGGCTCGCAGCCCATGTGTCTTGCCATACCAGCGGAGAATGCGTTCGACGGCGGCCTTCGTCTCGGCGTACACGCTTTCGGGTCCGATCGGCTCGGCTTCCGTGACCGGTACCCGGCCGGGGGTGCCGTATACGGAGCACGACGACGAGAACACGACCTCGCCGACCCCAGCGTCCATGCAGGCCTCGATCAGCTCGACGGTGCTCGCGACGTTGTTGCGCCAGTACTTCGCAGGCGCCGCCATCGATTCGCCCACCGACTTGTACGCGGCGAAGTGCACGAGCTGGGTGACGCCGTATTCCTGACACGTCGATGTCACCAGGTCGGCGTCGGTGATGGAACCCACGACGAGCGGCGCGTCGATCACAGCCCCAGCGCGACCGAGTTCAAGCGAGTCGAGCACCACGACCTCCCGGCCAGCCCGTCTCAGCGCTCGCACGGTGTGCGAGCCGATGTAGCCGGCACCGCCGGTGACGAGGACCGTCCCGTGTGCCATCGGTCAGCCTGGGAGGGGGAGGCCGGCTTTGGTGGCTTCTCGTTGGAGGTCGTGGGCGACCATCATCTTGACCAGCGTCGCGAAGTCGACTTCGGGTTCCCACCCCAACACCCGTTTCGCCTTCGACGGGTCACCGATCAACAGATCAACCTCAGCGGGGCG
>JBGTEH010000156.1:0-4673 GCA_041747915.1 Ilumatobacteraceae bacterium | reverse complement strand
TCATCCCGAGTTTGGCGAGCAGGTTCGAGACGTAGTTCTTCACCGTCTTCTCGGCAAGGAACATCTCCGCTGCGATCTGGCGGTTCGTGAGTCCGTCGGCGAGATGGCCGAGGATGATCGATTCCTGTGGGGTGAGCGAGGAGGTTCGCGAATCGGTGGGCGGATGACGAAGGCGCTCGAGCACACGTGCGGTGACCACGGGGTCGAGCAACGACTCGCCCGCGGCGACGCGCCGGATGCTCTCGACGAGGTCCGAGCCGCGCACCTCCTTCAGGATGTAGCCGGATGCGCCGGCCATGATCGCGTCGAACAGCGCCTCGTCGTCGTTGAACGACGTGAGCATCAGACATTTGAGGTCGGGCATCGATGATCGAAGGTCGCGGCACACCTCGATGCCGGTGCCATCGGGCAATCGAACGTCGAGGACCGCGACATCGGGAAGCGTGGCCGGGACCCGTTGGAGTGCGTCTGCGGCTGTTGCTGCTTCGCCGACGACTTCGACGTCGTCCGCGCTCTCCAACAGCTCGCGGACTCCTCGACGGACCACTTCATGGTCGTCGAGCAGGAACACTCTGATCATCGCCCGGCTCGTGCGACTCGAGACGGGGCGCTGGGCACCGATGGGGACACCGTCACAACCTAACCGTGCCGGCTCGTAACCTCAGCAGGTGCCAGATCGTTTCGAGTTCGCCGGGGCCAAGCAGTTGCTCCGGTTGCTCGATGCGGTGATGGCGATCGGGTCCGAGCAGACACTCGCCGATTCGTTGCTGCGTATCACCGAGACGGCGGCCGAACTTGTCGACGCGAAGTTCGCCGCGCTCGGAGTGCTGGACGAGTCACGTTCGAGGTTGTCGGAGTTCATCACCGTGGGCCTCGACGACGCCGAGACGACACGTATCGGTGCGCGCCCCGAGGGTCACGGGATCCTCGGACTCCTCATCCTCGAGCCGAAGCCGTTGCGGTTGCCCGACCTCCACGCCCACCCGGACAGCTTCGGATTTCCTCCAGGGCACCCACCGATGACGTCCTTCCTGGGTGTGCCGATCCGGCTACGCGGTGTTGTCTACGGGAACCTGTACCTGACCGACAAGGCCGACGATCAGGTCTTCACCGACGTCGACCAAGAACTCGCTGTCGGGCTCGCCGTCGCTGCCGGTCTGGCGATCGAGAACGCCCGTCTCCACGAGCAGGCCCGTTCGGCGGGCCTGCTGGAAGAGCGCGAGAGAATCGCACGCGATCTCCACGACGATGTGATCCAGCGCCTGTTCGCCACCGGGCTGTCGTTGCAAGCAACTGCCGACATGGTGATCGAACCGGTTGCGGTCGAACGAATCGCGCGCGCGATCGATGACCTCGACATCTCCATCCGTCAGGTCCGTTCGACGATCTTCGAGCTCCACCACCACGAATCGGGCCGGCAGAGCGTGCGGAACGAAATCGTGGAGATCTGCGCTGAGTCGGCCCACACCCTCGGATTCAAACCATCGTGTGACATCGTCGGCGCAATCGACAGCGCTGTCACCGAACCGACGTCGGGCCACCTGTTGTTGTGCGTTCGAGAGGCGCTGTCGAACGTCGCCCGCCATGCCCATGCCACGACTGCCGACGTTGCCGTGACCGTCCGCGCCGGCCGACTCACGCTCACCGTTGCAGACGACGGCGTCGGCTACACGCCGGCCGACCACGCACATTCGAGTGGGCTGGACAACATGATCGTTCGTGCCGCCTCGCTCGGCGGCTCGTTCTCGATCCTGAGTCAGGCGAGTGGCGGGACCATCGCGACGTGGGATGTCCCGCTGACGTAATCGAGCGCCGGGGTTACGAGTCTTTGGGTCCCACGGCCCTAGCCGGTGTCATCTCGAACCACGACGCTGAGTGACGTGTACGTCGGATCGCTTCCCGAACCAGCGCGCTCGACGCGACCGGTGGGAAGCGGGATCGTGGTGGACGCGGATCCCTCGACGTCGGGTCGCGTCGCGATGTGCTGGGCACTCGACGAGGCACGACTGAGGAACTGCAGCGTGACGGCCCATGACAGCGCCGCGACGAACGCTGGCCACGCCGACCCGCTGGTCGATCACGCAGTCGGCGCAGAGCTACTGGTGGTCGGTCCCGGCGCAGTAGGCAACGACCTGCGCACGTTCGCCTCGGCTGCGCGTCGGGCAGCACGACGTCGGTCGTGTCCCGTCGTCGTGGTGCGCGGACGCCGACGACCCTTGCGTCGCATCACGGTCGGCGTCGACTGCTCGAACGCCGCAGCAACCGCACTGGACTGGGCGATCGACGAAGCGGACCTTCATGAAGCGTCGCTCAGGGTGATCCACGCGTGGCAGCCGCCGACACGAACAGATCGCTTTCGGCGCAGCGCCGATCCGCCGCGCTCAGACGCAATGCGCATCGTCGACGTCGCTGTGGCCTACGTGCAGCGGCACACGACTCTTCCCGTTCGCGGTTGTCTCGTCCGAGGTGACCCGGGGACGGCGCTGACGGCGCACAGCGCTCACACCGATCTGCTGGTGGTCGGCTCGCGCGGCCGCAGTGGATTCAGGACGATGTCTTTCGGCTCGGTGGCACTCGCGGTTGCCAGCGGCTCTGACTGCCCCGTCGTGATCGTCCATCCCCAGCTCCGACCCGCTCGTTGACCGGCCGCACGATCCTGACGGAGATCCACCGCACGTCATCAGAACTACAGGTGGTTCGCGGCACCGGACCTGGATTCGCGAGCATGGTCTTCATCGCCGAGCGCGACATGATCCACGGCTCACCATTGCACGGAGGTCGGCCAGGCGGACGCGAGCGCCACACAGATCTCGTCTCGACGAGCCGACGTGAGCGGCTGCCCGTCCGCCAGATATCCGAAGACTTCGGGACCGCGCCGGTCAGCGGGTTGGTCGGTCATCCGTGGAACGACGTGCACGTGAAGGTGCGCAAAGCCCTCCGCCTCGGCGAACAACATCACGTAGGTCTTCTCGCACCCCGTGAACGACTTGAGCGCGATCGAAGCGTTCCGCAGCAACTCCCCCAACGTGGCGGCCTCCTCGGCCGACAGTTCATCGAGCGATCGAACATGGCGCAGCGGAGCGAGGACGAGCCAGCCTTCTAGGCTCGAGTTGAAGTCGTGGGCGACGCGCCACCCGCCTTCGCGGATGAAGCGCTCCCGGAACGGGGCATCCGGACCGGACTGATCGCAGGCATAGCAGCTCGTGGACATGGCACGATTCTGGCCGAGCGCGCGACACACGAGAGTTCACGGACGCTGGCGGGCGCGACACACTCTGAGGATGGACTCGGGCGATCGACACGATCTCGGCGGGGTGTTCGACGAGATTCCCGAGATCTACGACCGCGTGCGACCGTCCTATCCGGACGAACTGCTCGCCGACCTCGTGGCGCTGACGGGGATCGATCGCACGTCGTCGGTCCTCGAGGTGGGTTGCGGCACCGGGCAGGCAACGCGCTCGCTGGGCGAGATCGGCTGCGCCGTGACAGCTGTCGAGCGCGGCGCCGCCCTGGCCGATCTCGCCCGCAGACGGCTCGCATCGTTGCCGAACGTCGAGGTCCAGACATCGACGTTCGAATCCTGGGATGCTCTCGATCGTCGCTTCGACGCGCTCGTCGCCGCTTCGTCGTGGGATTGGATCGACCCGTTGGTCGGTTGGCAACGGGCGCACATGCTGCTGCGCCGCCGAGGATGGCTCGCCGTGCTCGGCCATGTCGTCGTCCGACGCCCCGACGAGCCAGAGGTGTACGCCCAGACCGCCGATCTGCACGAACACTTCGCTCCCGGCAACCCCGCGTGGGGGCACCCTCCCGTCGAAGATGAGGTACGGGCGATCCATCAGGGTTGGGGCCCACCCAATGACGATCGCGAAGGTTGGTTCGGCCCGACGACCGTGCGCTGGTATCCGACGGTCCAGTGGTTCGACGGCGACGAGTTTGCTGACCTCCTGCGCTCGACATCGACGTACCGAAGCCTGGATCACGACGTGCGAGAGCCGCTACTCCACGCAATCGCCGAGCGCATTCGCACGCACATGGGCGACCGGGCGCCGCGGCGATACCTGAGCGTGCTGCGAGTCGGCCAGCGCACGGATCGGTCGCCAGTCACATGATCACCAGCTGGCGCGCCGGAGATCGCAGGAACCTGAAGAATTCTTTCGCCGCACCCCCCTTTTTCGGCCAACCCTGTGAGACCCCCTTGTCATGATGGAGGCATGGTCAACAATGCGGCATCGACACAGCGGGAGGTGAGTGCGACGGGGCACCATGCACCGCTCGATGTGCTCGCCGTCGCCGATGCAGCGACGACATCACTGCGCCGGGCGCGGGCCGCGCAACTCGACCGTGTGCACGAGGCGGTCGAGTCCGGCCGCTGGCACATCCACGGCTTCCGGTCACCGCAAGCATGGCTGGCATCCACCACCGGCGAGGCACCCGGGGCTTGTTCGCTCACGCTGCAACTGGCCGACCGCATCCAGCACATGCCGATCGTCAAGGACCGCTTCGGTCGCGGCGTGCTCGCCGAGTCGGCATTGCGATTGCTGGCCGACACCTGGCAGCCGGAGGTGGCCGAGGTGTTCAGTCGCGACGAACAGATGCTCGTCGGCTGGGCAATGAACCTCGCCCACCGTGACTTCAAGATGGTGCTCGCCACGTGGCGGCTGCATGCCGAC
>JBGTEH010000155.1:0-7465 GCA_041747915.1 Ilumatobacteraceae bacterium | reverse complement strand
CTTGTAGCGGTATGTGATGCGACCCCGGGTGAGGTCGTAGGGGGTGAGTTCCACCTGCACCTTGTCGCCGGGAAGAATGCGGATGTAGTGCATCCTCATCTTGCCGGAGATGTGCGCCAGGACTTCGTGGCCGTTGTCGAGAGCGACCTTGAACATGGCGTTCGGAAGCGATTCGAGGATCTTGCCTTCCAGCACGATCGCGTCTTCCTTTGGCTTTGGCAGGGGCTTCTCCTCACTCGTTCAGGGTTCTTGATGCGGACCGGATCCGGGCACGACAGCGCAGCACCGTGTACTCGGCTGGCGACCCGGGGGATGAAATTTCTCGACGTTTCCTGACTGCGGCCAGGACATCGAGGTCTGCGAACAGACCGGCGTGTCATGCTAGCGGCACCTTTTCGGAGAACCAATGGGCGGTCCGCCTGATTTCGGTGTCCATGTGTTATGGCCCCAGCACACCACTGGGACACGTGCGATGAGAGTGCACCTGTTGCACCTGATTCTCATCGCAACGCGCCTTTCGCGTCCACGTCCGGGAGTCGCGGTCGTTACGGTGGTCACATGCACGATCTGGTGATCCGTGGTGGCGTGGTGGTCGATGGCACCGGCGCGGAGCGTTGCCGAGCCGACGTGGCGATCGATGGCCAAGAGATCGTCGCGGTCGGAGATGACATCGGAGAGGCTCGACGGGTCATCGATGCCGACGGCCTCGTCGTCACGCCCGGGTGGGTCGACATCCACACTCATTACGACGGCCAGATCACGTGGGATCCCGATCTCGCGCCATCGTCGGTCAACGGGGTGACGTCGATCCTGGTGGGCAACTGCGGCGTCGGGTTCGCTCCCGTGGCACCCGATCGCCACCAGTTCCTGATCGAGTTGCTCGAGGGGGTCGAAGACATCCCCGGCACGGCGCTGGCCGAAGGAATGACATGGGGCTGGGAGACCTTCCCCGAATACCTCGATCTGCTCGACACGCTGCGCTGGAGCATCGATGTCGGGACCCAGGTACCCCACGCCGCGTTGCGCACCTACGTGATGGGCGAGCGCGGCGCCGATGTGGAAGCGGTGGCGAGCGCCGAAGAGATCGCCGAAATGTCGACGCTGTGCGAGGAGGCGATCCGTGCCGGAGCGCTGGGCTTCACCACGTCGCGTACCTACGTACACCGCACATCACGCGGGCAGCAGATCGGAACGCTGCGCGCAGGTGCCGACGAGGTGCTCGGGGTGGCCGCCGCGCTGCGACGCGCCGACAGAGGCGTGATCCAGTTGATCTCCGACGCCTATCAGTCGACCGACGACGAACTCGTCGCCCACGAGATCGAACTGCTGGGACGCATCGCCACCGAGGTCGGTCGGCCGTTGAGTTTCACCGTTCAACAGAATGACGACGCCCCGAATCGCTTCCGCGAACTGCTCACGGCAATCGAGGGATGGAATGCGCTCGGCGCCGATGTGAAGGCGCAGGTGGCCGTGCGCCCGATCGGCGTGCTCATCGGGCTCCAGGCGACGGCCAACCCGTTCATGTTCTGCCCGTCGTACCGCCAGCTCCACACGCTCACCCACACCGAACGCCTCGCCCGCCTTCGCGAGCCCGACATGCGGCGGGTCCTGCTCGACGAGCACAACGCATCGACTCCGGCCGGTTTCGTCGGGATCCTGCACTCGGGATACGAGCGGATGTTCCCGCTCGCGGACCCGCCCAACTACGAGCCGACGCCGGCCGACAGCGTCGCCGGACGCGCCGCAGCGATCGGTGCACGACCCGACGAGATGCTCTACGACCTCTTGCTCGACGACGACGGCAGCCGCCTGCTCTACATCCCGCTGATGAATTACGCCAGAGGCGATCTCGACGACGTCCGCGAGATGCTCACATCGCCTCATGCGATGTTCGGGCTGTCCGATGCGGGAGCACACTGCAACTCGATCTGCGACGGCACGTTCCCGACGACGGCGATCACCCACTGGACGCGTGACCGGACACGCGGTGACCTCCTCGACCTCGAGGCCGTCGTGCACCAGCAGACCCAACGTACGGCGCGCCACGTCGGATGGACCGATCGCGGCGTCGTCACGCCGGGGTGCCTCGCTGACCTGAACCTCATCGACCTCGAACACCTCACGCTGCGTCCGCCCCGGCTGGTCGCCGATCTGCCCGCCGGAGGCACCCGGTTGCTCCAGGCCGCCGAAGGGTACGTCGCCACGCTCAAGCGCGGCGAGGTCATCGCGGAACACGGCGAACTCACCGGAGTGCGCCCCGGTCGCCTGCAACGATCCTGACGGGGCGTGTCGATCCTCGACATCGCCGGTGCGGCACTCGCCGCGTTCGGAATCGTCTTCGTCGCCGAACTCGGAGACAAGACTCAGATCCTGGCGCTGGGTTTCGGAGCCCAGTATCCGCTCAAGGTCGTGGCGCTCGGTCTGACGCTGGGCTACGCCGCGGCCAATGTCCTGGCCGTGATCGTGGGTGGCCTACTCGGTGCTGCGTTCCCCGAACGGCCGATCCAGATCGTGAGCGGGCTCATCTTCCTCGTCTTCGCCGTGCTCGCCATTCGCGACGCCCGCGACAGCGAAGCCGACGATCATCCCGCCCAGGTGGCCGTCGAGGCGTCCCTTCCGGCGACGCGTGTCGTCGGGTCGATCGCTCTTGCGATCGCCGTTGCCGAGATGGGCGACAAGACACAGATCACGACGGCGACACTGGCATCGCAGTCCGCACCGGTGGGTGTGTTCATCGGCGCCACGATCGGCGCTGCGTCGAGCGGAATGGTCGGCGCTGTCGCCGGGCGCTCGATCGGCCATCTCGTCTCGGCCCGCGCGATCAGCCTGACATCGGCTGCGATCTTCGCCGGCTTCGCCGTCGCGATGTTCGCCGGCTGGTTCGGGTGAACAAATGGATCGCTCAGCGCCCCATTCGTTCACGCTTTCGGGCCGCGGCGAGGGTCAGTTGCGGTTGGATTCGACGGCCTTGACGAGACGCACGAACACGTCGTCGGGGTGACCGATCCCGTTGATCACGACCAGCCGATCCTGCTTGCTGTAGTGCTTGATCAACGGAAACGTCTGCTCCTCGTACAGATCGAGGCGACGATTGACCGACTCGGGCGTGTCGTCGGCTCGCTGCTGGACGTCGCCGCTGCAGACGTCGCAGATCCACGGATCGGGGTCGTTGCCGGTGGCCCTGTAGTTGGTGCCGCAGTCACGACAGACTCGACGAGCCGAGATCCGCTCGAGCACGATCTCGCGCGGCACGTTCAAGTCCAGCACGACATCGATCGGCCGATCGTGAGCGATCTCGTCGAGCGCGTCGGCCTGTTCGATCGTGCGCGGGAAGCCGTCGAGGATGTAGCCGCGCGTCGATGCGTCGGGCGCCGACAGACGGTGATCGACGAGGCCGATCATGATCTCGTCGCCGACCAGGCCGCCCGCGTCCATGACCATCTTGGCGGTCACGCCGAGTTCGGTTCCCTCACGGGTGGAGGCGCGCAGCATGTCGCCGGTGGAGATGTGCGGAACGACGAAGTGCCGTGACAACCGCACGCACTGCGTGCCTTTGCCGGCACCCTGTCGCCCGAGGATGATGAGCCGGGCGCCGGGGATCACGACCGACCTACTTGAGGAATCCCTCGTAGTTGCGCAGCGTGAGTTGGCTGTCGATCTGGCGCATCAACTCGAGCGCCACACCCACTGAGATGAGCACGGCGGTACCGGCGAACGCGAACGTGCTGACTCCGGCGATGATCAACAGGATGTACGGCAGGATCGCAATGATGGCGATGAAGACCGCTCCGGGCAGCGTGATGCGGTTGACGGCCTTGGCCAGGTAACGCTCGGTCTGCGGGCCTGGCCGCACGCCGGGGATGAAGCCGCCCTGGCGACGCAACTGATCGGCCTGGCGAATCGGATCGAAGGCAATCGAGTTGTAGAAGTAGGCGAAGGCGATGATCATCAGTGCGAAGATCGTGATGTAGACGAAGTTCTGCGGGTTCACGATGTACCTGTCGACGAAGCTCGCGATGTCGCCGCGCCACCCTTCGCCCGACCCGAGGAACTGCGTCATGATCACCGGGAGCAGCAGGATCGAGCTGGCGAAGATGATCGGGATCACGCCTGATTGATTGACCTTCAACGGGATGTAGGTGTTCTGGCCGCCCATCATCCGGCGGCCCACCACACGTTTGGCGAACTGCACCGGAATTCTTCGTTGGCCGAGTTCGACATAGACGACCGCCACGATGATGAACAGGGTCAGCAGGATCATCGCCACGAACCAGAACGTGCCGTTGAGCTGGAGGATGCTCCAGAACCCGCCGGGCAACGATGCCACGACGCTGGCGAAGATGATCATCGACATGCCGTTGCCGATGCCGCGCTGTGAGATCATCTCGGCCATCCACATCAGCACCGCAGTACCGGCGACGAGACTCGGGATGATCAGGTAGCCACGTGGCCACACACCGTCGGGCAGGAGCGGCACCGTCGGGGCGGCGCTTGCTGCGGAGAAGAACGCCGTCCCGCGCCCGGTACCGAAGATGAACACCAGGCCGGTCGCCTGGAGGGTGGCGAGACCGATCGTGAGGTAGCGGGTGTATTGCGTGATCTTGCGCTGGCCGACCGCTCCCTCGTTCTGGAGTTCTTCGAGCTTGGGGATCACCACGCCGAGCACCTGCATGATGATGCTGGCCGTGATGTAGGGCATGATGCCGAGCGCGAAGATCGAGAAGCTCTCGAACGCTCCACCCGAGAACAGGTTGAGGAACCCGAGTGCGCCCTGCTGGCCGGCGGATTCGCGGAGTTGCTCGATGGCGATCGGGTCGACGCCCGGAACCCGGATCGCCACACCGAAGCGGTAGACGGCGACCATGGCGATGACGAACAGAATCTTGTTGCGTAGGTCGTGGACCTTGAAGATGTTCATCAAGCTGGAGATCACGCGGGGAGTTCCTTCTTCACGTCGTGGCGCGGTTGGGTGCTGACGGTAGTCGTGCTGATCAGATCAGCGGTTGGCGAACTGGTTGCCCTTGACCGCCGGTCGTCCGGCCTTGCCTTCCTCACGGAACGGAAGTTCGATCAGGGTGACCGTACCGCCTGCGGCCGTCACTGCCGCCTCAGCCGCCGCCGAGATCGCATGCACGTGCAGGTCGACCTTGGTCGAGATCTCGCCGCGGGCGAGCACCTTGACGAACGACTTCTTGTGCACGACACCATTGGCAGCGAGAACCTCGGGATCGACGGTGGAGTCGCCGATCTTCTCGACGAGGTCGCCGAGGGTGTGGAGGTTCACCGCTTGGTACTCGACACGGAACGGGTTGTTGAATCCCTTGAGCTTCGGCACACGCTGCTTCAACGGCGTCTGGCCGCCTTCGAAGCCACGCGCCACGGTGTTGCGGGCGCGCTGGCCCTTGCTGCCGCGTCCGGCGGTCTTGCCGCCCTTGCCGCCGGTACCACGACCGACGCGCTTTGCATTCTTGGTCGCACCGGGAGACGGTGCGAGATCGTGGACCTGCATGGTCAGCTCTCCTTCTTGGCGGCCGAAACAGCGGTCTCGGCGACATCGATCAGGTGGGGGACCCGGGCGATCATGCCGCGGATCTCGGGCCGGTCTGGCAGCGTGTTGGTCGAGCCGATCTTGCCCAAGCCCAGTGCCCGCAGCGTGCCACGATGCTTCGGCTTGGTGCCGATCGACGACTTGATCTGCGTGACGGTGATCGTGTCCGTCGTGCCAGTGGCCGGCTTGGACTTCCTGGCAGCAGGCTTCTTGGCAGTCGGCTTCTTGGCGGTGGACTTCTTGGCGGTGGACTTCTTGGCCGCCGACTTCTTGGCGGTGGACTTCTTGGCGGTGGACTTCTTGGCGGTGGACTTCTTGGCCGCCGGCTTCTTGGCGGTGGGCGGGCTCACTCGGCACCACCGGTCGGAGCCGCTGCCGCACCGGCGCGGCTCTTCTGACGCTCGTTGTAGGCGTTCAGCAGACCCTTGGGAACGAACTCCTCGGCCGCCAGGCCGCGGCGGGCGGCGATCTGGTCGGGACGCTGGAGCGACTTGAGACCGGCAACGGTCGCACGGGCAACGTTGATGTGGTTCGCCGAGCCGAGCGACTTGCAGAGCACGTCGTGGACGCCGGCCTCTTCGAGAATGACGCGAGCGGCGCCGCCGGCGATCACGCCCGTACCGGGAGCTGCAGGCTTCATCATGACCTTGCCGCCACCGGTGGTACCGAGGACGGGGTGGATGATCGTGCTGCCGGCCATCGGCACCTCGAAGAGGTTGCGCTTTGCTTCCTCGGTGCCCTTCTGGATGGCGAGCGGGACTTCCTTGGCCTTGCCGTAGCCGAGGCCGACGCGGCCGTTGCCGTCACCGATCACCACGAGCGCGGTGAAGGAGAAGCGACGGCCGCCCTTGACGACCTTGGCGACGCGGTTGATCGTGATGACGCGCGACTCGCGCAGACCACTGTCGTCGCCGTCGCGGCTGTCGCGCCCGTCACGACCGCGGCCGTCACGGTTGTCGCGGCCACCGCCACGGTTGTCATTGTTCATGGGGAACGACATCAGAACTCCAGTCCTGCTTCACGGGCGGCAGCGGCAACGGCGGCAATACGGCCGTGGTAGGCGAACCCGCCGCGGTCGAACACGACCTTGTCGACACCTGCGGCCTTGGCGCGCTCGGCGATGAGTTGACCCACGCGGGTCGCCGCCTCGACGCTCGAACCCGAACCGGTCGAGCGCAGGTCGGCTTCGTTGGTCGATGCCGACGCCAGCGTGGTGCCGGCATCGTCGTCGATCACCTGCACCGACAGATGCTTGTTCGAGCGAAACACGGCGAGGCGCGGACGGGCCGCGGTGCCGTGGATCTTCTTGCGGACGCGACGGTGGCGGCGAATACGGCCACTGCGACGGGCTTCGGCGATCTTGGTCATGAGACGCTCCGTTACTTCTTTCCGGCCTTGCCGGCCTTGCGCAGAACACGCTCGCCCGCGTAGCGGACGCCCTTGCCCTTGTACGGCTCGGGTTTGCGGATGCTGCGGATGTTGGCGGCCACCTGGCCGACCACTTCTTTGTCGATGCCCGTGACGACCACCTGGGTCTGGACGGGCACCTCGAAGGCGATTCCTTCGGGAGCCTTCACGTCGACCGAATGGCTGAAGCCGAGGTTGAGACGCAGTGCGTTCGGACCTTGGGCCTCGGCGCGGTAGCCGACGCCGACGATCTCGAGTTCCTTGCGGAAGCCGTCGGTGACACCGATCACCATGTTGTTGACGAGGCTGCGGGTGAGGCCGTGCATCGCCTTCGTCTTGTTCTCGTCGTTCGGGCGTTCACACACGAGGGTGTCGCCGTCCTGAGTGATGGTGATGGTGCCGGGGATCACACGCTCGAGGGTGCCCTTGGGCCCCTTGACCGAAATGTTGCGGCCGTCGACGGTGACGTCGACGCCTGCTGGCACCGTGATGGGTGCCTGACCGATGCGG
>JBGTEH010000154.1:0-1541 GCA_041747915.1 Ilumatobacteraceae bacterium | reverse complement strand
TGAACAGCTCGTGCTTGCTCTGGAGTCCTTGAGGAGAACCCTCATTGACAACTGATTTCGGTGACCATAGCGACAGGGTCACACCCGTTCCCATCTCGAACACGGAAGTTAAGCCTGTCAGCGCCGATGGTACTTGGGGAGTGATCCCCTGGGAGAGTAGGACGTCGCCGGATTTCGATCGAAGAACGCACCGACCGGGTTTGCCGGCGGTGCGTTCTTCTCGTTTTCGCCCAGTCCCCGTAGCATGGCCACCCATGTCTTCCGGCTCGTCCTCCCGTCCTGCGCGCCGAGACGACTCGCGCCGGCCGTCCGCCAAGCCCGGTCGCTCGGGCGCCTCGAACAAGGCAGGACGCACCGATGGACGCACGGGCGGGCGATCGGACGGCCGCTCCGGTGGACGACCCAGTGGGCGACCCGACAGTCGCGGCGCCCGTGGGCGACCGGCGCGTCCACAGACGGAGGCCGAACGTCGGTCGCTCGAGGTCAAGGCCCGCCGATTGCCACGCGAACCGCAGGATCCGGACCTCGAACGCCGTCGAATCGAGGAGCGCACCACGGAACAATGGATCGACGAAGGATCGGTGCGGCGAGCGGCGAGCGGGGCGACGCGTCGCGCCGCGACGTCGAACGATGACGTCGAACCGAGGCGTCGGGCCCCCAAGCCGCTCGACCCGGAGGTGTCGGCGGAATTGGTCGAGGCGCTCGGTTCGCAGCGCGGGTCTCGACTGTCCGACCGGCTTGCTCAAGCTTCCGAGGCACTCGACCGGGAACGCTTCCAGGAGGCGCGTCGGATCGCCACTGCGATTGCCAAGGAGGCGCCCGGTGTGTCGGCGGCTCACGAGATCGTCGGGCTGTCGAGCTATCGCCTCGGCCTGTACAAGCAAGCCATTGCTTCGTTGCAGAGTGCGCAGGACCTCCACGACAACCCGGCGCTGCTTCCGGTGATCGGCGATTGCCAGCGCGCGCAGGGTCGGTGGGCCGCTGTCGAGGAGGTGTGGGGCCAGATCAAAGGATCGTCGCCGAGCCATGAGATCATGGCCGAGGGGCGAATCGTCGCCGCAGGCGCTCTCGCCGACCAGGGTCGGCTGCCTGAGGCGATCGCGCTGATGGAACCGGCCACCAAGAGGCCCAAGGCCGTGCGTGAGTTCCACGTGCGGCAGTGGTACGTCCTCGGCGATCTGTACGACCGCGTCGGCGATCCCATCGCCGCACGCCGCTGGTTCGGCGCCGTTGCCGACTACGACGCCGACTACGCCGACACGTCTGCTCGGTTGCGCGGGCTCGGTCGCTGAGTACCGTCGACACCGATGGCCACCTCGAACTTCCGCGCTGGAGTTGTCGCTGCGGTGGTCAACTCGCGCGGTGAACTCCTGGTGTTCGAACGCGGTGACGTGGCGGGTGCATGGCAGTTGCCGCAGGGTGGCATCGACGTGGGCGAGACCCCGAGCGTCGCTGCGTGGAGGGAACTCGGAGAGGAAACGGGGCTCGACGACAGTGACGTGGAGTTGGTGCGAGAACACCCCGATTGGTTGGTCTACGAA
>JBGTEH010000153.1:0-3705 GCA_041747915.1 Ilumatobacteraceae bacterium | reverse complement strand
CAGGAGCGCGGACAAGTCGTCGCCGAGCTTGCCGACGACGTCGGACAGCGACAGGTCAGGCTCAGCGGGTTGCGTGGGATCGTCGAGATCCGCAGTCGAGTTCGTCACGGGCGCACCGCCTCGCCAGCAGTGGCATGGTTGCCGGCAAGCGTCGACGGCATCGGTGTCGCCGATGCCGATCCCGCTGCCAGACGCTGATCGCCTGCCGGCATCGGCGAGGCCAGCGACGCAGAAGCTTGCGGCGGCGAAGGCGGCGATTGCGGCTCGGTGTCGTTGCTCAACTCCGCCTTGGCGTGCTGAGCAACCTCACGGAGGTCGGCGTGCTTGGCCAGGCGTCCGATCGCGAAGCCCAACGCCACCGATCCGAACACGAATGCCCCGGGGCGATTGCGTGCCAAACGCTTGACATCGCTGACCACGCCGTCGATTCCCTGCTCATCGAGGCGGCGCGCCCTGTCGGCGATCGATTGTCCCGCCGATTGGGCCAACTGGGAGACCTGCGAGCCCCCATCGGCGTTGCCACGCGCCATTTCCATCATCTGTGCTCCGAAGTCGCCCAATGTCTTCGACAGCGACTCGGCCTGGTTGGCGGCTTGCGAACGGAGTTCCGATCGGGCAGTGTTCATCACGTCGGACGCCTGGTCCCGAGCGTCGTGCATCACCGACCGCGCCTCCGCCCCGGTCGTTCCGACGACATCGCGAACGTGTGAAGACGTCTGGTGGGCGAGGTCGGACGCAGCGTCCTTCGTCGTTTCGAGAGTGTTCGAGTCGGTCATGAGGGCCTCCTGGGAGATATCGGGATGGGACGGCGTGAACTTCGAGAATCTGCGGTACCCCACGACAACAAGCGCTACACGTCACCAGATCGCAATCACCCGAAGAGGTGAGGGCCTCACCTCTGATGTGGGATATGGGCCACAACGATCGCGCTATCAGGCGCGACCCTGCGGAGTGGCGCAGTGACCAAAGGGGTAGGCCCAGTCGATGGCGGCTCGCCGCCGCGCGATGATCCGTTCGACCAGGAGAGGAGCCGGGGTGCCGGAGGGTGACACGCTGCGCAGAGCGGCCGAGGTTCTGACCCCGGTACTCGAGGGCCAGATCGTGACGGCTTTGTGGTTCAGAAAGTTGCGTGGATACCGGCCCCGAGTCGGTGACCGGATCCACTCCGTCGATGCGGTCGGCAAGCATCTCCTGATCGAGTTCAATCGTCGGCTGGTGCTGCACACCCATCTCGGCATGGCGGGTTCGTGGCGTGTGAGCGCCCTCGGCAGTGCGGTGCCGTCGACGCCAAAGCTCCGGGTGGTGATCGAGACCGCGTTGGGACGTGCGTTGTGCTTCTCGGCGCCGGAGATCTCGACCTATGTGTCAGGAATCGACATCGGTCCCACTGGCCGGTTGGGACCAGACCTCAGCAACGATGATGTGGACATCGACGACGTCGTCGTGCGCACGCGACTGCGTTCACCCGAGAACACGGCTGCGGCCGAGATGCTGCTGGATCAAACCCTCGCGGCCGGCGTCGGCAACGTCTTCAAGAGCGAGACCCTGTTCGTGGCCGGGATCCATCCTTTCGCGACGGTGGCACAACTCGGCGATGCCGAACTGTCACGGTTGTGGACGGTGGCGCACCGGCAACTGGTTGCCAATCGGTCGCGACCTTTTCGTGTCACGACCAGCGGTGGCGAAACGGGGAGAACCTATGTGTACGGCCGCCGCCGGCTCGGCTGTCGTCGTTGTGACAACGCCATCATGTACTCGCCCGCTGGAGAACGGACCGCCCGGAGCACCTACTGGTGCCCGACGTGTCAGCGAGTCGATCCCTTGTCTCCCGGGTGATGCCAGCACCCTTGACGGACGGGGGGAATTGCGAGACTTGACGCGATGATCGAATCTGCGGAGTCAGGTCGCGGCTCGACGGCCATCGGGTTACGGGTCAGGAGCACCCTCGTTCGTCGGTGGCGATCGAATGCGTGGTTCGTAGTGATCGTGGCAGTGGTCGCCAGCGTCGTGTTGGCGTTGGTGGCGGGCGCCGCTCGCACCGCATCGGCCCCCGACCGCTTCGCCGACGCCCGGCGGACCGACGCTGATGCCAGGTTGTTGCAGGAGGCCGGATTCCCGCTCGATGATGAGATCGCCTCGGTTGAGTCGGTCGATCGTGTCGAGTCGACGACGTCCCTGATGACGGGGCTGACGACTGTCAGCTCGGAGACCTCGGTCGAGGGCTTGGTGTTCGCAGGTTCATCCGGCGCGTTCGACGGCGACCTCGTCGGGCGCTCGTTCGTCGACGACTCGGATCCCCACCAGTTCGTCGCCAGGAGCAGCTTCGTCGATGCGGGAGCGCTGGAGATCGGCGACGGGCTCAGGTCGTGTCGCTCACCCAGCAGCAGGCAGACCGGTACGGGTTCGATGTCAGCGACCCCCAGGGCCCCACGTTCGATGCGACGCTGGTCGGCGTGCTCGAGGGCGTCGGTGACCCCGCTCGAACCGATCGCGGTGTTCCCGCAGGCTGTGCTCGAGGGTGTCGACATCGCGCTGAAGAGCTCGGTGATGACCATCGTGTTCGAACCGACGCCCCACCCGGCGCACTGGATGGTCTCGCCGAGTCGCTGGGCGTGGAGGCTCCCGACACGACGGCCCCGCCGGAACCCGTCCTGAATCTCGAACGAGTGCGACTCGTGCCGTACGTGGTGGCGGTGCTACTGGCACTGCTCGGAGTGCTCACTCTCCCACTCGCTGTTCACGTCGGTTCGTCAACGCCGACGCGATCTGGCGGTGCTCGTCACCTCGGCGCAGAACTCTCGTGGACCCGTCGAGTCGTCCATTGGCAAGCCACGGTTCTCGCCATCGCACCGGTGCTGGTCGGTGTACCGGTCGGCCTGATCATCGGTCGGCGCGTGTTCACCTGGCTCGCTCGGAGTCTTGGTGTCGCGGACGATCCATCATCTCCAGTCGTCATTCTTGTCGGCTTGGTCGTCGCACTCATCGGTCTCGCAAATGTGACGGCCGCAATCCCGGCCCGACGCGCGGCCCGGCTCGCCATCGCGGACCAACTGCGAGTGGAGTGAACAGCAAACCGCCGTCAGACCTCGAGGGTGCCCGAGTCGCCCAGGTCGGGTTCGGCGTCGGTGAATTTCGCCTTGGCCAACTGCACCACTTGCGCAACTTTGCCTGGCGCGGTCCACCATTCGATCCGATCCGTCACCAACCGCAGCGCCACGATGACCGCTCCGTCGTCGAAATACAATTCACTGAAGGAGTCCGCCAGTTCGTCGACCACTGACTGGTCCGAGACGAGTTCAGCTCGACCGGCGAACGACGACCAGGTGTCGCCGTCGTCGACCACCGATGCGCCAATGGGTGACCCGTCGACCGGGCCCACCCAGTCGGCGAGCCGGTCGACCAGAAACCACAGGTCGCCCTGGTCGTCGAGGCGCTGAATGGTGACCGGCCGGCTCGACAGCGTTCCGCGTTCGTCGATCGTCGACACCATCGCGGTTCGCTGCCCATCGAGTCGATCCTGAAGATCGCTCACTGACGAAATTGTTGAAGACATTTCACTCCTTTGAGCCGTAGATGGACTTCTCGGCGCGGTCAGCTCTGGGCCGCGCGAACTGTCTCCTTGCGTGCGGAGGATGCTGTGTCGCCGACCTTGCCGGCCGACTTCCGGGCGGTGCGCGCCGTTTTCGTCGCTCCTGCGGTGACCGC
>JBGTEH010000152.1:0-1725 GCA_041747915.1 Ilumatobacteraceae bacterium | reverse complement strand
CCGTCGTCGGCTTGGCGGTGCCGATGTCCATGCCCCGATACACCTGCATGCTGTCGATCGACACCAGTTCCACATCGCCCATACGACGGGCGACTTCGAAGGCAACGGATGACTTGCCCGACGCGGTCGGGCCGACGACGGCGACTCGTGGTGGCGCGTTCAGAAGTGTTCGCCCTCGGCGATGCGCTGATGGTGATGGATCACTTCGGCGACGATGAACCGGAGGAACTGCTCGGTGAACGCCGGGTCGAGTCCCGACTCCTCGGCGAGGGCGCGAAGGCGCTCGATCTGGATTCGTTCGCGTTCGGGATCGGCTGCGGGCAGATCGACGGTGGCCTTGTATCGACCGACGGCCTTGGTGATCTTGAAGCGCTCAGCGAGCAAGTGCACCAACGCCGCGTCGATGTTGTCGATACTGGCGCGATAGTCCACCAACTGCTCGTCCACCCGCTCCTCTCCCATCCCGCCGACGCTACAGCCCCCACCAACCCGAAAAATGCGGCGTGGGGCCCGCTGAGCGGGCACATTCCCGCACGTTTCGGCGTTGGCGGCGCTCAGAGAGCAGCGACGGGGATGCGCAGACGGTGAGTCGGCTCGGAGATGAACTCGACGAAGCGCCCCTCGAGGAAGTGTGGGGCGCCGCGCGTCACTTCGACCGTGGCGTAGCTGCCCGTTCGCAGGGGGCGCGGTGGTGTGAAGTGCACGAGTTTGTTCTGGCGGGTGCGTCCGCTGAGGACCGACGCGTCGCGCTTACTGGGACCTTCCACGAGCACTTCCTCGACGCGACCGACCCGAGCCTCGTGGCGGCGTAGCGCTGCGCGTTCGACGACCAGGCGGAGTCGCTCGAACCGCTCCCCCGCCACCGATGAATCGACGAAGTCGTCCACCATCGCGGCGGCCTCGGTCCCCTGGCGCGGTGAGAACAGAAAGGTGTAGGCGTAGTCGTACTCCGCTTCGGCTGCGACTTCGAGCGTGCGTTGGAAGTCGGCTTCGGTCTCGCCGGGGAAGCCGACGATGATGTCGGTCGACACGGCGAGGTCGTCGATCGTGCGGCGGGCATCGGCGAGACGTTCGAGATACCGCTCGGCGGTATAGCCGCGATGCATCAGCGCCAGCACCCGATCGCTCCCCGATTGCAACGGGTAGTGAAGGTGCTCGCAGACCTCGGGCGTCTCGGCCATGGCCATGAAAGTGTCGGGGCGCATGTCCTTGGGATGTGGGCTCGTGAATCGCACCCGCCGGATCCCGTCGATCGCTCCCACGTCGCGGAGGAGGTCGGCGAACAGCGGACGCAGGCGAGCCGATTCGTCGCCTCCCTGGCGGGCCGCGAGTTGGAGGTCACGCCCGTAGCTGTTGACGTTCTGGCCCAGCAACGTCACCTCGGTGACGCCTTCGGCGCCGAGTCCTCCAACCTCGCCGAGGATCTCTGCGTAGGGACGACTCATCTCCACGCCGCGCACGGCCGGCACGATGCAGAATGCACAGTTGTTGTCGCAGCCGATCTGGATGGTGACCCAGGCGTTGTACGAGGTCTCGCGGCGGGCGGGCAGCGCGGACGGGAAAAGTGCTTGGTCGTCGATCACGGCTTCGGTGAGGATCTCGGTGATCGGCCGATCCGACGTGCGGGCCTGCGCAAGCAGTTCGGCCGCCCGATGAACGTTGTGGGTGCCCATCACGACATCGACGTGACCGGCACGCTTGGCCACCAGCTCCTGGTCCTTCTGA
>JBGTEH010000151.1:0-3348 GCA_041747915.1 Ilumatobacteraceae bacterium | reverse complement strand
CTTCGTGGAGCAGGCCGAGGAGGGCGATCGTCGTTCGAAGCGAGCGATCGACGTCCACAAGCGACTGAGCTTCATGCTGTCGGGAGCGCAGCTCGGCATCACTGTGACCAGCCTCGTGCTCGGCTTCATCGCCGAACCCGCGATTGCCTCGGTCTTCGCGCCGGTGCTCGAGGCCCTCGGTGTGGGCGAGTCGGCGTCGCTCGCGATCGCTCTCGCACTCGCACTGATCTTCGCCACGATGGCGCAGATGGTGTTCGGCGAACTGGCACCGAAGAACCTCGCGATCGCCCGGCCCGAGCCCGTGGCGCGGGCGCTCGCGCCGTCGACGTGGATCTTCATGCGCGTCGCCGGCCCCGTGATCCGGCTCTTCGACGGCTCCGCCAACCGCCTGTTGCGCCTGTTGGGTGTCGAGCCGGTCGAGGAGCTCCACACTGCGGTGTCGACCCAGGAGTTGGATCTCATCGTCGATTCGTCCGCCGAGAGCGGCCACCTCACTGTGTTGCAGGCCCAACTGCTCGAGCGGGCCATCAACTTCGGTGAACTCGAGGCGTCCGATGCAATGGTGCCGTGGAACCGCGTGGTGACCATCGCCGCCGACGCCACCGCTGCCGACCTTCGAGACCTCATGTCGTCGTCGCACTCGCGATTCCCGGTGGTCGACGACGAGGCCCGAGTGCATGGTGTCGTCCACGCCAAGGATCTGCTCGGAGTTCCGCGAGGCGAGTACGAGACCACCGCCGTTGCATCCTTGGTCCGCGAGATCCTGGCGGTCCCGGAGGCAGCCGGACTGAGCGTCGTGCTCGCCGAGCTGCGCGCGCACAGCACCGAGATGGCCGTGGTCATCGACGAGTACGGCGGACCGGCCGGCGTGGTGACTCTGGAAGACATCGTCGAGGAACTGGTCGGGGAGATCGAGGACGAGTACGACCCCAGCGCTCAGGGCGAACACGTCGAGGTCGAGCCGGGAGTCTGGTCGGTCACGGCGAGTTCGCGTCCTGACGAGATCGAACGGATCACCGGGTTCGAGCTTCCCGATGGCGAGTACGACACCGTGGCCGGACTCGTGCTCGATCGGCTGGAACACATCCCTGATGTGGGCGAGTCGTTCGTGGTCGACGGCGTGGAGATCGAGGTCGTCGAGGTCGACGGATTCGCCATCCAGCGACTGCGTCTGCGCGTGGCCGACATCGAGGATGCCGACGCCAACGATGACGAACGAGGTGACGACCAGTGATCGTCGCCGCGACCGACGGGATCCAGATCGGCTGGTCGAGCCTCGCGCTGGCGGCGTTGCTGCTCGCGCTGAACGCATTCTTCGTCGCCGCCGAATTCGCGCTGTTGGCGTCGCGGAGATCACGCATCGAACAGCTTGCCGCCGATGGCGACAAGCGTGCCAAGCACGCGTTGGCCGGACTGCGTGAGTTGACGCTGATGCTGGCCGGGGCGCAACTCGGCATCACGATGTGCTCGCTCGGCCTCGGCGCCGTGGCCGAGCCGGCCGTCGGACGCATCATCGAGGGAGCGCTCGGCGAGGTCGTCACACTCTCCGACACCGCCAGCCACGTCATTGCGTTCATCCTCGCCCTGTCGATCGTGGTCTTCCTGCACATGGTGGTGGGCGAAATGGCGCCGAAGTCATGGGCGATCGCCGATCCCGAGCGGTCGTCGTTGTTGCTCGCTCGGCCGTTTCGCTTGTTCGCGCGGATCGTCCGACCGCTCATTCGACTGCTCAACGAGTTGGCCAACATCGTCGTGCGACTGGTCGGCGTCGAACCGCAAGACGAGCGAGCGATGGCCCATTCACCCGCCGAACTGCTCCTGCTGATCGACGAGTCGGCCGGGCGCGGTGGAATCGCCGCCGACGAACACCAACTCTTGGCGCGCTCGTTGGAGCTGTCCGGGCTCACTGCAGCCGATGCCATGACGCCGCGGCGCGACATCGTGGCCGTCACGGTCGAGGCAACGGCGACCGAGGTGGCCGCCGAGGCGCACCGAACCGGCCGCACCCGTGTGATCGTGCACGAAGGCGATCTCGACCACGTTCGAGGTTTCGTCCACGCCAAGGACGTGATCCGCCTCACCATGGGTACGTGGCCGACCACCCTTGCGGGCAGCATGGCCCGGCCCGTGATGGTGACCCCCGAACACCACGGCCTGGAGGATCTGCTGTTGGAGATGCGGACGCAGCGCCATCACATCGCGCTGGTGGTCGACGAGCACGGACTGGTGCTCGGACTCGTCACGTTGGAAGACGTGATCGAGGAGCTGATCGGCGACTTCGACGATGAGTCCGATCGGCGCATCGGCGAGTGCGAACAACTCGCCGACGGGAGCTATGCCATGAGTGGGACGACGAGGGTCGAACACTTCGAGGAGTGCACCGGCGTCGAACTGCCGGAGGGTGACTGGCAGACCGTTGCCGGATACGTGATCGATGCCCTCGACGAGATTCCGTCAGCCGGAGATCTCGTGCGTACCCCGATCGGGGAGTTCGAGGTCGTCAAGATGGATGGCTACGCGATCGATGCCTTGCGCATCCGGATGACTGCGTCGCCCCGTCGGACGGACTGATGCGCGATGGTGTATCCGCAGCGACTCCTCAACGATGACGAGACGGTGATGGTCGACCTGCATCCACACTGGTGGTTCCTCGCAGGTCCGATCGTTGCGCTGGTGGTCAGTATCGGTGCCGCGATCGCCACGCTGGTGATGACAGAGTCGGACACCACCGAGCAGTCGATCGCCGGATGGGCGGCGCTGGTTGCGCTCGCCGTGTCGGCCGTCTGGTTGGTCGTACGGTACTCCAGGTGGACGACGACACACTTCGTGATCACCAACCTGCGCGTCATCTTCCGGTCGGGGCTGGTGAGCAAACGGGGGATCGAGATTCCGCTCGACCGCGTCACCACGGTGCATTTCCGCCAGGGCGTGATGGAGCGCGTCGTCGGCGCCGGTGACCTCCTCATCGAGTCGGGCGGCGAGTCGGGCCAGCAACGATTCACCGACATCCGCCAGCCTGATCGTGTCCAACGGGTGATCCACTCCGAGATGGACGTGGGTCGTCAGCGCCGTGTCGGCGGTGCTGCGCTCGATGTGGCCGACCAATTGGAACGGCTGGAGTCGATGTTGATGCGCGGGAGTCTGACGGCGGATGAGTTCGACCGTCAAAAGCGTCGGCTCCTCGACTCGTGAACGCAGTGGGGCTGCGCGTGATCAGCCTGGTGCCGTCGAGTACCGAGACGCTGTTGGCGCTCGGCGTCGATGTCATCGCGTGCACTCGGTTCTGCGAGCAACCCCAGCTCCCACACGTCGGTGGCACCAAGAACCCCGATCTCGATGCGATCGTCG